>JAJYCQ010000015.1 GCA_021778315.1 Acidobacteriota bacterium
TTCCGATCTGGCGGGGCTTTAGCCCCGCCATAAATACCCTTCCAAGAATAGGGCTTTAGCCCCTGAGGGAATAACTGCCCAGGCGGCCCATGCAAACTACCGCCCCGTCATCTTCTCCAGATGCTCCGGATAACGATCTCCCTCAACAGGAATCTTCTTCGCCACGACATCGATCTCGCTCAGATCATCCGCTCCCAGCTCAACCTCCACCGCGCCCAAATTCTCCTCCAGCCGGGACAACTTCGTCGTCCCCGGAATCGGCACAATCCACGGCCTCTGCGCAAGCAACCACGCCAGCGCGATCTGCGCCGGAGTCGCCTTCTTCTCCTCTGCAATTCTCGCCAGCAAATCCACAAACGCCTGGTTCGCCTTCATCGCCTCCGGAGCAAATCGCGGAAGCTTGCTGCGAAAATCATTCGCCCCCAGCTGCGTCGTCTCATTCATCTTCCCCGTCAAAAACCCCTTGCCCAGCGGGCTATACGGCACAAACCCGATCCCCAACTCCTCCAGCGTCGGAAGAATCTCCGCCTCCGGCTTCCGCCACCACAGCGAGTACTCACTCTGCAGCGCCGCAACCGGCTGCACCGCATGCGCCCGCCGAATCGTCTTTACACCCGCCTCCGACATCCCAAAATGTTTCACCTTACCTTCCCGTATCAGATCCTTCACTGCGCCAGCAACATCCTCAATCGGAACATCCGGATCCACTCGATGCTGATAAAACAAATCAATCGAATCAATACTCAGCCGCCTCAGCGAAGCCTCCGCAACCTCCTTGATATGCTCCGGCCGGCTGTTCAACGTCTGCGATCCTGGCGCTCCATTCGGTAAGCAGTTGAACCCGAACTTCGTAGCAATCACCACCTTCTCGCGTATCGGCGAAAGAGCCTTCCCTACCAGCACCTCATTCGTAAACGGTCCATACACCTCCGCCGTATCGAAGAACGTAACACCCATATCGACGGCCCTGTGCATCAGCGAAATCATCTCGCCCTCATCATGCACCGCACCATACGAAAAGCTCATGCCCATGCATCCCAGCCCCAGCGCCGACACTTCCAATCCACTCTTTCCCAACGTCCGCTTCTTCATCATCATTCCTCTCCAGTTCCAGGCCACAATGACCCGGCGTTATTTATCTATTTAACTAACTAGTTCACTACAACTTCCTGATTCACCTCGCGCCAATGCCCGGGCGGCACACCCTCCCACCCGCGAAACGCCCTGGCAAACGAACTCGCATCTTCATACCCCAGCAAATACGCCGCCTCATTCAACTCCAGCACCGAGTTCCGCAGATAGTACCGCGCCATCTGCCGCCGAGCCTCATCCAGCACGCGCTGAAAGCTCGATCCCGACTCCTGCAATCTCCGCTGCAGCGTTCGCGAACTCATATGCAGCCCGCGAGCCACATCCTCCGTCGTCGGCCGATGCCCCGTCAGCCTCTGCTGAATCGCACCCCGCACCAGCTCCAGAAAACTATCCTCGCCGCTCGTATGCTCCTTCAAATCCAGCTCAAACTGCGGAGCCAGCATCTCCAGCAACTCAGCATTCCGGGTAACAAACGGAAGCACCGCATCGCGAGCCCGAAACACAATCGCATTTCGAGATTGCCCGCATACCACCGGACACCCAAAGTACCGCTCCAGCGCCTTCGCATGCGACCTGGGTTGCACCAGTTCCACCCGAACCGGACAAATCTTCGTTCCACTTCCCTGCCTAGCAATCGTCAGCATCCACGCAAAGCAATGCTCGATCAGCACCTGCGGCTCAACCTCCACCGCCAGCGTCCATCGAAACTGAATGCTCCACTCCTCGCCCTCTACCTCTTGCACAATCTCTTCGGGAACCGACAGTCGCTTGTACCTCCCCATATGCTCCACTGCCGCGCCAAAGTTCTCCGTCGATAGCGCCGCAATCCCACTCGGATGAAACCTCTCCATCCTCGTCTCCGTCCCCAGCTTCAACCCGATCCCAGGATCACCGCCCACCTCCGCAATCGCCCTCCACAGCGCGAACAACTCCTCCGTCGTCACCAGAATCCGCGTCTGCTCAAACAGGTCCTGCGCCAGCCCAGCCTTGCGCAATACCGCAGGCACAGACACCCCTGCTTCCTCCAGTCTCATCCGCAAACTTCTCGCCACTCGAAAATGTTTCATCATAGAGTTACTCAGCCCTCAGAGAAGCCATATCAATCGAAAACCGGTACTTCACATCCGCCTTCAACAACCTCTCATACGCCTCATTCACCTGTTGAATAGCGATCACTTCCACATCCGAAGTGATGTTATGCTCTCCACAAAAATTCAGCATCTCCTGCGTCTCAGCAAGCCCGCCAATCGGTGAGCCCGACACGCTGCGCCGCCCAAAGATCAATCCAAACGAGCTCAGACTCAGTGGCTTCTCCGGAGCGCCCACCAGCGTCAAATTCCCATCCCGAGCCAGCAAATTCACATACACATTGATGTCATGATCAGCCGACACCGCATCCAGAATAAAGTCGAAGCTGCCCGCATGCTTCTGCATCGCATTCGCATCCCGCGACAGCACCACCTCATCCGCGCCCAGCCGCAGCGCATCCTCCACCTTATTCGGAGACGTCGTGAACACCACCGTATGCGCACCCATCGCACGGCCAAACTTCACGCCCATATGTCCCAATCCCCCCAGCCCAACAATCCCAACCTTCTTCCCCGCACCCACACCCCAATGCCGCATCGGAGAGTACGTAGTAATTCCCGCACACAGCAGCGGAGCCACTCCCGCGAGATTAAGATTCGTCGGAACACTCACAACAAATCTCTCATCCACAACAATGCTGTCCGAGTAGCCACCATACGTAACCCCGCCCAGGTGCTTATCCGGAAATCCATACGTCAGCGTCTGGTTCGGGCAGAACTGCTCCAACCCCGCAACGCACGCCGCGCACGTCCCATCCGAGTCCACCAGGCATCCCACACCCGCCAGTTCGCCCACCTTCATCTTCGTCACACCCGCACCAACCTTCGTCACCCGCCCCACAATCTCATGCCCCGGCACGCACGGATACACCGCCGGCAGCACCGAGCTCCACTCATTGCGCGAGTAATGCAGATCCGAGTGGCAGATCCCGCAAAATAAAATCTCGATCTGCACATCAAGTTGACCCGGATCGCGCCGAGCAATCACGGTAGAGGCTAAGGGCGAGGTAGCACTGGCAGCGGAGTAAGCTTTCGCGTTGAACATGTCCCTACCTTAGCTGTCTCCCACCCCAATTGCCATGCAAAGCGCGCCAGAACACCTGCACACCCCGCCATTCTCAAAACCTCCCCAATCACTTTTTCTCCGCCGCCACCCTCCCGCAGGAGTACCCTCTCTCCATGAAAGCCCCTCTCCTCACCGCCGCTCTCCTCTGCGCCCTCGCTGTCCCCGCGTCCTCGCAGACCATGCTGCTCGCACTCTCCAAGCACGACCACACCCTCGCCGCCATCGACCCCACCACCCTCCAGGTCCTCTACAAACTCCCCGTCGGCCCCGACCCCCACGAAGTCATCGCCTCCTCCGACGGCACCACCGCCTACGTCTCCAACTACGGCTTCGGAGCCTTCCACACCCTCGCTGTCCTCGACCTCGTCCACCGCACCGCCCTCCCCTCCATCGACCTCGGCCCCCTCCGCGGCCCCCACGGCCTCACCTTCGTCGGAGGCAAACTCTACTGCATCGCCGAAGCCGCCAAGGTCATCGGCAGCTACGACCCCGCCACCGCCAAAGTCGACTGGATCCTCGGCACCGGCCAGAACCGCACCCACATGATCTACGTCTCCCCCGACCTCCAGCACGTCATCACCACCAACGTCGCCTCCGCCACCGTCAGCCTCATCGACGAGCAGGAAGTCCACATGGGGCCGCCCCCCGGCATGAAGCCCCCAGCCAGCATGCCCTCGCCGCCACCCGGCCCCCAACCTGTCCGTAAAGACTGGAACGAGACCGTCATCCCCGTAGGCCACGGCTCCGAAGGCTTCGACCTCTCTCCCAACCAAAAGGAAATCTGGGTAGCCAACGCCCAGGACGGCACCATCTCCATCATCGACTACCCCGCCAAAAAATTACTCGCAACCCTCCACCCCGACATCCGCAGCGCCAACCGCCTCAAGTTCACCCCCGACGGCAAACTCGTCCTCGTCTCCCTCCTCGGCGCTCCCGACCTCGTCATCCTCGACGCCGCCAGCCGCAGGGTCATCAAGCGTCTCCCCATCGGCACTGGAGCCGCCGGCATCCTCATCGACCCCAGCGGCACCCGAGCCTTTGTAGCCTGCACCCCCGACAACACCATCGCCGTCATCGACCTCCACACCCTCACCGTGACCGCCCACATCAACGCCGGCCCCGAACCCGACGGCCTGGCCTGGGCAACCACCCACCCCTAACCCTCCCCCACGTCAAAGCGGCGACCCGCAAGGGTCGCCGCTCCGCTTTTCTCTACTGTCTACTCCCTACTGTCTGCACTTAGTGGATATCAAACTGCTCCGGATGCAGACTAGGATCGCTCTTCACCAGGATCGTCTTACCCGACATCTCTTCCATCTCGGACAGCCACTTCGCTCCGCCGCTCTTCAACTGCTTCACCACCTCCGGATTCACCCGCAGCATGATGTCGCCCTTCTCGATCAGCTTATGCATCTTGCGCATCTCGATGTAGATGTCGTTGCACACCGTCACGGCCGACTTCACCATACCCGTTCCAGCGCACACTCCGCACGTCGTCGACAGCGTCCGTTCCAGCGACTGCTTCACTCTCTTTCGAGTAATCGCAACCAATCCAAAGTCATTGAACTGCAGCACCTTCGAAGGAGCGCGGTCCGACTTCAACTCCTCTTCCAGCGCAGCCATCACCTTGTTCCGGTTCTTCCGCTCATCCATGTCGATAAAGTCGATGATGATGATTCCGCCCAGATCGCGCAGCCGAATCTGCCGCACAATCTCCGGAATCGCATCCAGGTTCGTCTTCAGAATCGTGTCCTCAAGCCGAGCCGTCTTGCCCACATACTTGCCCGTATTGATGTCGATCGCGACCAGCGCTTCCGTCTGGTTGATCACAATCGATCCACCCGACTTCAGCCAAACCTTCGCCCGCAGAGCCTTGTTGATCTCCTCGGTAATTCCAAATTGCTCAAACAGAGGAGTGTCCTTCGTATACAGCTTCACCCTCCGGATCAAGCTCGGCTGGAAGCGCTGCAGGAACCGCAGCACCCGCTCATACTCAGCCTCGGTATCCACCCAGATCGCAGAGAAATTATCCGTAACCTGGTCGCGAAGAATCCGTTCAATCAAATTCAAATCGTGATAAATCAGCGCCGGGCTCTTGCTCGATTCCGATCTCGTCTTGATGTCCGCCCACAGGTTCAGCAGGAACCGCAGATCGCTCCGCAACTCCTCTTCGCTGGCTCCCGCAGCCGCCGTGCGCACAATGAATCCGCCTTGCGCATCGCCCTTCTCGCTCAGCAGAATCTCCTTCAGCCGCCGCCGCTCTCCGTCCGACTCGATCTTGCGCGACACGCCCGTATGATTCACCGTCGGCATGAACACCAGGAACCGTCCCGGCAGAGCAATGTGGCTCGTAATCCGAGCACCCTTCTTCGCAATCGGCTCCTTCGCAATCTGCACCAGGATCTCCTGCCCCGGCTTTAGCAGATCGCTGATCGCCGGAAGGTTCGTCGACTGCATCGACCTCCCTCCACGATCACGTCCACCGCCGCGCGAGTTCGCCATACCGCGACGATCGCGTGAACCGCCCCGATCCCCGCCACTACGCTCGCCACCATTGCGTTCACCGCCACTGCGCTCGCCACCAGAACGCTCACTGCTGCTACGTTCGCCGCCACGCTCACCGCGATCGCGTCCACCGCGCCGGCCATCTCTCCGTCCGCGCCGCGCGCCGTCGCGTCCGCCCTCACGACGAACCGTCTCGCCCTCCATCACCGTCGGCGCAGCGCCGCCAATATCCTCAAAGCTCGAAGCCTCGGCGAACTCTTCCTCCTCGCTCTCGCTGATCTGGCTACCCGAAACCTCATCTTCTTCGAAGTCCTCATCGCCATTCGAAGCCAGCTCGTCCTCTTCAAAATCCTCTTCCTCGTCGAAATCTTCGTCCTCTTCCTCGTCGACTTCCACCGGCTCTGGCCGCGTAATATCGTCGATCGTCATGTCCCGAATCATGCTGCCCAGATCGGCCGCACCTTCCAGCGTCTCTTCCTCCGTGTCGTCATCAAACGCGCTCGCATGCAACGCAACCGCCTCCGATTCCTCGTCGTCCATCAACTCTTCTTCCAGCTCCCCATCGCCCGGAGCGAATCCTCCCGTCAGCTCAAACGGAGCAACCACCGTCTCTGCTTCGTCCAGCCGCACCGACTGCACCGCAGCCTCATGCTCAATCGGAGCCGTAGGATCAGCCTGCTTAATCTCCACATGCTCCACCTCCGAGATCAACTCTCCCGTAGGCTGCAGCGTCGTAAACTCATGCGACGCCACAGGCTCATGCGTCTCCTCCGCCACCGGCTCATCCACCGGCGAGCTCTGCCGAAACTCTCTCTGCCCGGCAGGATCCACGCGGAACGAAGCCGACGCATTCTCCTCCGGCTCATACTCCGTGGTCGTCTCCTGCAACTCCATCTCCTGAAGTTCAGGCTCCTGCAACTCCGGCGCGCGAAGCTCTCCAACCGCCGCTTCAAACTCCGCCTCATGCTCAATGACCGGCTCGTTCGTCTCCACCGGAGCCAGGTCCGTCACCACCGGATAATGCGGCTCGTACTCGCTCTCCGTCACATCATGCTGCGACGTCACCGCAGGAAGCACAGCCTCCGCCGGATCCATCCGTGTCGGCGCTGCACGGTACTCAGCCCGAGGCGCTGCATCGCGAGTCTCCTCGCGTCCACCACGACCCCGCTGCTCATCGCGCCCACGCCGGCGATCACGTCCACGCTCTCCGCCGCGCTCTCCGCGCCCTTCACCACGAGACTCACCCCGCGGCTCATTGCGCGAATCATTGCGCGGTTCATTGCGCGAATCACCCCGAGGCTCGCGAGCCCGCAGCGTCTCACCCGGCAGCACCGCTCCACCATCCCAGCCCACCAGCGGAGCAATCTCCGTCGATGGCTTCGCCGCAACCGGAATCCCAAACGTCTTCGCCGCCGCCGGCTCACTCGCCGCGCTGTTCTCACCCTTGCGATACTTCGACAGCGACTCGCCCGGAAGAATAAACGGCTCCACCGTCGGCTCCGCCACTGCATTCAAGTCCACAAACTCATCGTTACTCGACGCCGGACGAGCTCCACGCGGAGCAAACCTCTCCCGCACCGCATCCAGCCGAGTGTCGCGTCCGCCCTGCTCAACATCCCGAGCCGCTCCTCTATCTCCACCGCGATCACCTCCACGATCCCGATCCCGCCCTCCACGATCGCGTCCGCCACGGTCACGGCCACCGCGCTCGCGCCCACCTTCTCTTCCACCCTCACGAGGAGCACGCTCTCCGCGCCCCTCCGTAGTCTGTCGTTCCGAATAGCTTCCCTCAACAATCCTCGGCGCGCGAACCTCCTGCACCGGTGCAGCCTCAATCACAATCTCATCCACCGCGCCCGCCACCGCTGCCTCCGCACTCGGCTCGCCGGCAACACCACGTCCCCGTCTCCGTCCACGACGACCGCGCCAACGCCGGCTGCCATCCGCTCCCGGAGCACCTTCACCAACCTCCCCGCCCTCACTCTCGCGAGGAGCAACCTCCAAAAACTCATCCTCCACGGGAGCAAACATCCGCTCGTCATCATCCAAAGACCGATCCATAGGACGCTCCACAGCCCGCTCGAACGGACGCTCCGCCAGGTCCTCCACCGGAGTACTCAGCCTCGCCTCGCCCTGCGCCTCACGAGGACGCCGCGAACCATCGCGACCATCCCTCCGCCCGCGCCCACGACCCTCGCGCCGGCCCTCGCCGCGGCCTTCGCCACGACCCTCACCACGACCTTCGCCGCGGCCTTCACTCCGAGCCTCACCCTCAGCCCTGGGACGTTCCGCCCGCGGTGCACGAGGCTCTCCGCCCGCCGCGTCAAAGTCCGCAGCGTCTCCAGCCTCTTCCATAAAGTCGGTGATATACAGGAACGCGTCGCGCTCCAGCCCAATGTCCACAAAGCTCGACTGCATGCCCGGCAATACCCGCGTCACGCGTCCGTTGTAGATCGACCCCGCCAGCGTGTACTCGTTCTCACGCTCGTAATAAATCTCTGTTAGTTCGTCTTTTTCGACGATCGCCAGCCGCGTCTCGTGCGGCGTACTGGATATGTATATTTCCTTCGACATGTCTCTGCTTTCTGCTCGCATCGGCTCTCAGGCCGCGTGCGTGCTGGCAGATCAGGCGAAGATCGCGCTGCAAGCTCTAACGCTATGCGTCAGCTCCTTGCAACTGCCTCCCGTGAATCGGACAGACCATGAGTTACGGAGACTGGATAGAACTTCCGGAGGCTTCCTGCGCTGGAACCAGCGCGCCCTCCAACCCGCAGAGTCCCGCGCAGTGTGCGCGTCTGCGAGCAGGTGCCGAGAGACCATTTTGCCAGTGTTGTACCGCGTGTCTTGGGCTGATCCTTCCCGCCCTCCAACACAATGCCGTCCACGGAGTTTGTGACCAACGCAACCTCTGTCAGAGGTGGGGCCGTTAACCGTCCGTTTACGTTCATTCTCAAACCCTGTCCGGCCATCGGAAGTTGATCCGCGCCTGGCCGGCCTTCTAAAAATCGTTGTTTCTAAAACCAGTTATCAGAACTCTTAGTACCGCTGCTCCGGGAACATAGGTCACATCCGTGCAACGGCCAATCCATCCGGCCAGCCTCTCGGCCGACCGTCTACCCCTAGTATGCACCAAAACCAAACCGAATAGCGAACACCCCCGCTTTCCTCCTTTTCTACTCCTTACTCATTACCCTCTACTCCTTGCCTAATTCACGAACCGCCGCATCCGTATATTCATCACAATCCCCAGCGCCAGAAACATATAAATAATCGACGACCCACCGTAACTCATCAACGGCAGCGGTATCCCCGTCACCGGCATCAACCCCACGCACATCCCGATATTCACCGCAATCTGGAACAGCATCACGCTCATCACGCCCATAATAATCAGGCTCCCCGGAGGGTCCGACGCCGTCTGCGCGTTCTGAATCAGCCGCACCAAAATCAGAAAATACAGCAGCAGCACCCCCACCGCGCCAATAAACCCATGCTCCTCGCAGAACGCCGCAAAGATAAAATCCGTGTAAGGAATCGGCAGAAAATCCCCCTGCGTCTGCGTCCCTTTATTCGACCCCTTCCCCCACAAGCCCCCCGACCCCACCGCAATCAGCGACTGCCGAATCTGATATCCCGACGCCTTCGGATCGCTGTCCGGATTCATGAACGCCGTCAGCCTCGCCCGCTGATACGGCTTCAGCAGCTTCCCCGAAGCCAGCCCCACACCACCCAGCACCACCACCGCAAGAATCAAAATCGCCGCCTGCTTGAACCGTATCCCCCCCAGATACAGCCCCACAATCAGCACCGGCAGATACGTCAGCGACGTCCCCAGATCCGGCTGCTTCAGCACCATCACCAGCGGCACGCCAATCAGCAGAAACGCCTTCCCAATATCCTTCCAGCTCAGCTCCCGCCCATTCGCCACAATCTCCCAGAAGAACCGCGCCGACACCAGAATCAGCACCAGCTTCACCCACTCCGACGGCTGAAAGTGCGCCCCACCCCCCAGATTAATCCACCGCCTTGCGCCCAGCACCTTCTGTCCCACCAGCCGCACCGCCACCAGCGACACCAGGCTCACTCCATACGCCCAATAAGAAATCTCCAGCAGCCGGTGATAGTCCACCAGCGCAATCGCAAACATCCCCACCAGCCCCACCGCCAGAAACATCATCTGTTTCTGCTGAAACCCATGGAACTTCGTCATCGCCGTTGCCGACCGAATCTCCAGCACGCTCACCACCGACAGCAGGAGCACAAACCCCAGCAGCATCCAGTCAAAGTCCCTAAATCGCGATCGAATCATTCCCTACCCAGTCTACTGGCTAATTCTCCAAACCCCCACCCAACACCGCACCTGACCTCCCTACCCAACACCCACCAGGCACCCCATCCCAGCACGCCACTTCCCTCGAGTGCCCCATCCTCGACCGCCGCACTTGGCGGGCAGGGTGGGTTATCGTTTGCGGTAGCAAACGATCGCTCTCCTCAATCCACCCAAACCCCCGTCATCCCGAAACGAAGCGAAGGATCCCCACATCGGCCTTTGCCTTTAGCTAGCACCTATCTACCTACCCGGCTCCGCCCCACCCGACGCATCCACCACCGGCGTCTCCGCCTTCGTCCCCTCCGCCACCTTCACCAGGTTCCCCGCCCTCTGCCTCTGCTCCGTCACATACGCATCGATCACCTGCGCCGCCAGCTTCGCCGAGTTATTCCCCCAATACCCATGCTCCCAAAGCACCGCCACCACAATATCCGGATTCCTCCGCGGAGTCATTCCCACGAACCAGGCATTCGGCAGCGTGCTCTTATCCGTGCTGCCCTTCTTCCTCCCGCTCACCACGTCGGCGGTCCCGGTCTTCCCCGCAAAATCCACGCCCTCAAGATGAGCCACCGCAGCCGTCCCAATCGGGCTCAGCACATTCGCCATATCGTCCGTAATGATCTCCCAGTTCTCCGGAGTGATCGGTATCCTCGCCACACCCGATCCCGGATACAACTGATCGATCGCCGCCTGCTCCTCGCTCGGAAGCTGTCCTGGCAGCAGCACATGCGGCCGCACAAACACTCCTCCCGAAGCGATCCCGCTCAGCGCCCGCGCCAACTGCAGCGGTGTCGCCTCCGTCGCTCCCTGTCCAATCCCCACCGAGATCGTCTCGCCCGCATACCACTTGTCATGCTGCGTCTTCATCTTCCACTCTTCGCTCGGCACAATCCCCGCCTGCTCATCCGGCAGATCGATCCCCGTCTTCTGTCCCAGCCCCACGCTGTGCGCATAGCGTGCCATCGTCTCGATCCCCAGCTTATTCGCCAGCGTGTAATAAAACGTGTCGCACGAGTAAGGCAGCGCATTGTGAATGTCCACACTCCCATGGTGCCGGTCGCAGCCAAAGAAGTGTCCATAGAACGTCGCCCCGCCGTTGCACTCCACATGCATGTCCTGCGCCACATTCTCCTGCAGCCCCGCCAGCGTCATCACCACCTTGAACGTCGACCCCGGAGCCAACTGCGCCTGGATCGCCTTGTTCATCATCGGGTGGTTCGGATCATTCATCAGGCTCTTCCAGTAAGCCGACGACAGCCTCACCGCAAACTCATTCGGATCAAACGCCGGCCGCGACGCCATCGCCAGGATCTCTCCCGTATGAGGGTCCATCGCCACAATCGCGCCGTTCTTCCCCTCCAGCGCCTTCTCCGCCGCCATCTGCACATCCAGGTCCATCGACAGCCGCAGGTCCTGCCCCGGCACCGCCAGCTCCTGCCCCATCTGCCCCACCTCTTTGCCATGCGAGTTCACCACCACATCGCGCGACCCATCCGTCCCCCGCAAGATGCTGTCGTACGTCTCCTCCACGCCCGACTTCCCCACCACATCCCCCGGCTCATACGCCGCAAACCTCTCCTGGTTCAGGTCCTTCTCACTCACCTCGCCCACATACCCAATCAGGTGCGCCGCAAACCCATCCTTCGGATAAAGCCGCCGCTGTTCATCCAGTGTCTCCAGCTCCGGCAACTCATTCCTGTGCGCCTCAATAAACGCCTGCTCATCCGGAGTAATGTCCTGCTTCAACGGAATCGGCTGATACTTCGGAGCATATTGAAAGTGCCGCAGCGTCCCCTCGATCTCCTCCACCGGCATATGCAGACCCTCCGCAATCAACGGCAGATCCGCCTCCAGATTCTTCTGTTGCTCGCGCAGCAAATAACAACTCACCGACGGATAGTTATCCACCAATATCCGTCCATACCGGTCAAAGATCTTTCCCCGCGGAGCCATCACCGGAACCTTGCGAATCCGATTCTGTTCCGCCAGCACGCGATAGTTATCCGCGCCCAGAATCTGCAACCGCCACAGCCAGCACCCCAGCACCACCAGCACCAGCGCCACCACGTACTGCGCCACATGCAGCTTCGTAGCCGACAACTTCTCTTTCCGATCGACGCTATCGAAATCCATGCCAGTCCGGCCCCAATCCCAAGTCTACAACCGCACCCAACACCCACACCCTGAGCCCTGGGCCCTAATCCCTGCCCTTCAGTCCCTCGTCCGAAACCGGTCCAGCAAATAAAACATCGGAATCGCCACCACACAATTCGCCACAGCCGAAGCCGCCTCATGCCACGGCAGCAGCCGGTACGTCCCATCGCCCAGCAGCCAATGCGCAATCACATACAGCATCCCGCTCTGAAACAAGCTCAGCGTAAACACCAGCACCACGCGGTTGGTCAGGTTATCGACATCCACGGCAAACCCGATACTCGCCGCCACATACCCAATCACGCCCTTCGCAATCCCATCCACACCAAACGGATGATTCGTCAGCCCATCCTGAAACAACCCAATCAGCGTTCCAGTCACCGCACCGGCAATCGGGTTCCTCCGCGACACGGCAAAGAAGATCGTAGCAATCAACGGCAGATCGATATGGATCAGCCACGGAAACGTCTTCGGCAACACGGCCTGCAGCAGAATGCAGGCCAGTGGCGCCAGCAGCGTCACTCCCGGATGGAACCCATACTGGTCCATCTCTTCGCGTGATGTGTAACTATGCTCCGCCATCGTCTCAAACTCCCGCTACCCTGATACTCCCACCCCAACCATCACCATCGCACTAGCCGTTGCCGTTGTCCTTGTTCTTCTGTCTGTCATCACGCAAGGATCTGCTTCTTCTTTTACCCTTGCTGTTGCACCTGATCTTCCCGCCCAAAATCCCGTCATCCTCGAGCGAAGCGAAGGACCACTGTATTAGCCTTTTGCCGTTGCCCAAAACCAATCCTCCACTTACTGCGGCGCCGCCTCCGGCTTCCCTCCCGGAGTCATCTCCGTCGCCGGAGGAATCACCCCCGGCGAATACCGGTCCGGCTTCACCGCCGCCTTCGGCCTCGGCAGTCCCGAGTTCGGAATCCCCGCCACCACCCCCACCTGGCTCTCCGGGTCATCCGACACCGCCGCCCCCGCCGTCCCATCCGCCGCCGTCACCGCCGTCCCATCCGAGTGCAAACTCGGCAGCTTCTCCGCAATCACATCCGCCGCCCGCTGATTCGCCTCCGCCGCTCCAATCGCTGCCGCCGCGTCCTGCGCCGCCCCCGCCGGCATCGCACTCGACGTCCCCGTAATCACCAGCACCTCTTCCAGCCTCGCCAGGTTCGCCGCCGGCTTGATCCGTATCACCGTATACGGCTGATGCACCGGGTCCGCCGCCACCGACTCAATCACCCCCACCGGAAGCCCCCGCGGAAACACCATATCTCCCCCCGACGTCACCACCTGCTCCCCCGCCTTGATCCGCGAATCCGCCGTCAGATTATTGATCTCCACCTCTCCCGTATCCGTCCCCCGCAAAATCCCGCGTATCCTCGTCGTCGCCAGAATCACCCCCGCACCCGACGTCGTATCGCTCAGCAACAGCAGCTGCGCCGAATGAGGAAACACATCCCGAATCTTCCCCACCACCCCATCAGGAGTAATCACCGGCTGCTCCGCCCGCAATCCATCCGCCGACCCCTTATCCAGCATCAGCACATGCGACCGCTCCGACCCGCTCGTCCCAATCACCTGCGCCGCCACCGTCGCCGTCACATACTGTTGCTTGAACTGCAGCAGCGCCTGCAGCCGTCTCCCCTGTGCCGCGTCCTCCGCAAACACCGCCTGCTCCTCCCGCAGCCTCGCCACATCCTGCTTCAGCTCCTCATTCTTCTCCCGAGTATGCCGCAGGTCGATATACCCATCCCACACCCCCCGTATCTTCATCCCCGTCCCATGCATCACCCGCGCAAACGGAGTCACCATCCCCACCGACCACCGTCGCAGCAGCGTCACCCTCGGCCCATCCGCCACTCCTCCCGTATCCGCCGCCTTCATCGGCCTCTGCACCTGCATCGCGAGCGCGATCACCTGCATCAGTACGATCGCAATCAGCACCAGCGGATTCTTGAACCGAGTAAAGAATGAGTCCATCGTAGAGAACAGCCCACAACACAAAGCAGCCCGCAGCCAGCATCAACACCCGCCAGCCAGCGCACTCCTTCATTATTTCATCGAACCCCCGAACCCTGCGCCGTCCCACCCTCCACACTCCCTCGCAGAACCTCCGCTGCTACCGCCTCCAGCTCAAGGTCACCTGCCGCAATCCCTCCACCAGGCTCGACTTCCATCCGCTTCAGCACTATCTTAATCAGGACGGGTCACCGCAAGCACGATCCAGCGCCGCACCCCACTCCCCGGATCCCCACCTGCGCCCTTCCGCAATTCCCCGCCCCCAGAGCGGCCTCCGGAGTCTCCATGCTGCAGATACAAAAGCTGCAAATACAAATGCTGCGCACAGCCGCTCGCCTCTGCGCCACCCTTACCCTCACCGCCGCCTTCGCGCCCTCTGCTATCGCCCAGTCCACCCATCCCCTCGACTTCGAAGTCGCCACCATCAAGCCCGTAGATCCGCAGGCCACGAACAATTCAATGGGCACCGATGTCGATCCCGGAGGCATCGTCCGCCTCAACAGCTTCTCTCTCAAAACGATGATCGAAGTAGCCTTCAACGTCAGCTACTGGCAGATCCAGGGCGGCGAGCCGTGGATGGATAACACCGTCTACAACCTCGTCGGCCAACCACCCGAAGCCGTGCGCCAAAGCCTGCCCGACACCCGCCACTCTCTGTTCAGCATCCAGGACCCACAGCTGCGAGAAATGCTCCAGACCCTCCTCATCCAGCGCTTCCAACTCAAAATCCACCGCACCACCCAAACCGGCAAAGTCTACCTCCTCGAGCGAACCTCCAAGCCCCTCGCCTTGCATCCCTACAAAACCGTCCCCACCGATGCCTCCGCTCCGCAAAGCAGATTCAGCAGCATCGGCTGGGCCGGACGCTGGGGAATATACGACACCACCATGCCCGAACTCGCCAGCTTTGCCAGCAGCTTCATCCTGCATCGTCCCGTCCTCGACCACACCAACCTCACCGGAGCCTTCGACTACCAGGCCGACCCGGACGATCCGAACACCCCTATCTCCGATCGCGACACCTCCTTCATGCGTATGCTCAACGACGCCGGCCTCAAACTCCAGCCCTCCACCGGCCCAGCCGAGATCCTCACCATTGACCACGCCGAACTCCCCTCCCCCAACTAAGCCCGCACACCCTCCGCTGCTACCATCAATCCGTGCCGCTTCAGCTCTCCACGCCCGTCAAATTCGTCAAGCGCATCGGCGACCGCGTCGCCGCAGGCCTCGCCGAACGCGGCATCCTCACCATCGAGGACCTCCTCTACCACCTCCCCTTCCGCTACGAAGACCGCCTCCATCCCAAGCCCCTCTCCCTCTACAACCCCGGAGACATGGCCTCCCTCATCGGCGAAGTCCGAGGCACCACCCTCCTCCGCACCCGCTCCGGCCCCATCTTCGAAATGACCGTAGGCATCACCCCCCCTCCCACAAATCCCCCCACAGATCCGGGTGCCCCACATCTCGATTCTGAGATGTGGGTTTCCACCGACCCCACCATGGCCGGCCTCCTCAACCCGCGCCCTCCCGTTCTCGAAACCATCAAGTGCATGTGGTTCCACGGCACCTACCTCAAGGACAAATTCCGCCCCGGCCAGAAGATCGCCCTCTACGGCAAGCTCGAAGGCAGCCGCTCCGGAAACTCCCTCAACCCTCCTCCCGGCTCCAGCCGCTTCAAGATGATCCAGCCCACCTTCGAAATCCTCCCCGACAGCAACGCCACCGGAGAAGACGCTGAGTTCATCCTCCTCGAAATGGGCCGCATCGTCCCCATCTACGAATCCCTCGGAGGCAAAACCCCCTGGGGCTCCAAACTAACCTCCCGCTGGCACCGCCGCATCCTCTGGACCATCTTCCGCGACCTCTCCGAAAGCAGCGAAACAATGGGTGCCCCACGTCTCGATTCTGAGACGTGGGTTTCCACTGCCGCCGGTGGAAGCGAAACCCTCCCAGCCTCCCTCCGCACCCGCCTCTCTCTTCCCACCCGCATGGACGCCCTCCGCGACCTCCACTTTCCCCCCGCCGGCACCTCCATGACCGAGCTCATGTCCGCCCGCACCCCCGCCCATCGCCGCCTCATCTTCGAAGAGTTCTGGTACCTCGAGCTAGGTCTCGAACTCAAACGCCGCCGCCTCCGCGAGCGAGCCGGAACCACCTTCGTCACCAACGACTCCGTCCGCGAAGCCCTCAAACAAATCCTCCCCTTCAAGCCCACCGCCGCCCAAAAACGTGTCCTCGGCGAGATCGTCACCGACATGCGCAGCAAGCAGCCCATGCGCCGCCTCCTCCAGGGCGACGTAGGCTCCGGCAAGACCATCGTCGCCTTCCAGGCCGCACTCGTCGCCATCGAAAACGGCTACCAGGTAGCTCTCATGGCCCCCACCGAAATCCTCGCCACGCAGCACTACCTCTCCGCCCGCAAGCTCCTCAGCGACAAAATCTCCCCCCGCACCCATCGCCCCTACCGCGTCGCTCTTCTCACCGGAAGCCTCGACGACCGCACCAAGCGCGACACCCGCAACCGCATCTTTCGCGGCGAAGTCGACCTCGCCATCGGCACCCACGCCCTCGTAGAAGACAACGTAGACTTCGCCAACCTCGGCCTCGTCATCGTAGACGAGCAGCACCGCTTCGGAGTCCAGCAGCGCTTCCAGCTCATGCGCAAACCCAACTCCGGCACCGCCTCCCAAACCACCCTCAAGCAGCCCCCAACCGTGGGTGCCCCATCTTCGCCGACGGTCTCATCGTCGGCGAAGATGGGAGTGAACAAGGCTGACACCACCACGAATCCGGGTGCCCCACGTCTCGATTCTGAGACGTGGGTTTCCAGAGAATCCCCTGCCGCCTCCACACCCCTACCCACCACCACGCAAAGCCCCTCGCCGTCCGCGCAGGACGAGCCTGACGTCCTCGTCATGACCGCCACCCCCATCCCCCGCACCCTCGCCCTCACCCTCTACGGCGACCTCGAAGTCTCCGTCATCGACGAGCTCCCCCCCGGCCGCACCCCCATCCTCACCCGCCGAGTCCCCGAAGAGCGCTCCTCCGAAGTCTGGGACTTCATCCGCAAGCAAGCCGCCGCCGGCCACCAAACCTACATCGTCTACCCCATCATCGAAGGCACCAACGACGACCAGCCCGAACTGGACTTCGCCAAGCCCGACAACCCCGAAGATCGCTCGCAAAAATCCGCATCGGGCGAAACCGCTGACTCCACCACAACGCCAAGCGCCGGACGCTCCACCCGTATCACCGCGGCTCAAAGCCCGACGAATCCCAGCGCCGGAGGCGCGCTCTATACCAGCGTAGGGCGAAGCCCTACGAAAGCGCCGAAAATCAACCCGAGGGCCGGAGGCCCGACCTATAAACCCACCACCAACGCCCGCAAGAAAACCCAACGTACCAAGCTCCGCTCCGCCACCGAAATGCACGCAGACCTCCAGGCCGGCCCCCTCGCCGGCCTCCGCCTCGGCCTCCTCCACGGCCGCATGTCCCCCGACGACAAAGAAATCACCATGGCCCGCTTCAAGCGCGGCGAGCTCGACGTCCTCGTCTCCACCACCGTCATCGAAGTAGGAGTCGACGTCCCCAATGCCACCCTCATGGTCATCGAGCACGCCGAGCGCTTCGGCCTCGCCCAGCTCCACCAGCTCCGTGGCCGCGTCGGCCGAGGAGCCGCCAAAAGCTTCTGCATCCTCCTCACCGGAGCCTCCATCTCCCCCGAAGCCGAGCTCCGCCTCGACGCCATGGTCCGCACCCAGAACGGCTTCGAGCTAGCCGAAGTCGACCTCCAGCAGCGCGGCCCCGGCGAGTTCTTCGGCACCAAACAAGCCGGCCTCCCCGAGTTCCGAGTAGCCAACCTCGCCCGCGACCGCGACCTCCTCGAGCTAGCCAAAATCGAAGCCGCCCACTTCGTAGACCACCCCGACCCCTCCATGCCCCGCCCCGAAATCGACGCCGTCTGGTCCCGCCTCAAACACCAATGGCAGCGCCGCTACGGCCTCCTCGAAGCCTGACCCCACCCCCGCCACGCAAAGCCCCTCGCCGTCCGCGCAGGACCTGGGTGCCCCATGTCTCGATTCTGAGACGTGGGTTTCCACAATCCCCGCACCGCGACTACTTCCCCGCCTTCAACTCCCCCAGAAATTCCGCATACTCCCCCTCACCAAGCCGCAGCTTCCCATACTCCACGTCCGCATAAAAATCCCTCAGCACCCCCATCGAATACTGCGCATACCAAGGCGTTCTCACCCGCTGATTCTCCGGATTCGCAGCCGCCTTGCCGCTCTTCCGCCACACCGCCTGCCACGCATACGGAGCCACGCGCACATCATATCCAGCCCGCAGCATCGGCCTCAAACCCAGCCGCAGCACCTGCTGATTTCGCCTCAACACAAAGGCGTGCGGCGCATACGACGATCCCGATAGCCAAATCCGGTACGCCTCCTCCTGCACCACCGACGTCACCGCATACGACAGCAGCGCCGCCAACTCCGCCTCGTTCCTCACCTGCACCAGCAAGCTCTCCGGAATCAGAATCAACCCATCCGGCACCGCCGTAATATCGTTGATCACCTTGAACGGCGGCGGGTTCGAGTACACGGTACCGTACTCGCTCATCACCGGCAGCATTCCGTTGATGTCCTGAAACCCACTTCCCACAAACGCCTTAAACGGCTTCACCACATAGAACCGAAACCGTATCTTCGTCCCATCAGAATCCGGCAAATCCTTCTGATACGACGGCACCATCTCCATCCCCACCCGCGACACATAATCCTGCACCCCCTTCTCCGCAAGAATCTGAATCACCCTCCCGCGCTGAAACTTAATCGTCCCCGCAGCCCCCTTGCCGTAATCCGGTTCATGCACCTCCGCCGCAAACTGTCGCAGATACGTCTCATAGCCAACATCGACGCTAGGATGCCGATACGATCTGCAACACAACCGCTCCATTTCAGCATGCCTCTCATTCGGCCACACCCTTAGCTGCGAAGCCGTAATCACTCCATCCTCCCCCTGCGACGCCTCGTAGCTCACCCAGCTATTCGCTCCCAGCAACTTCGCCGCAGCGTCCGCATTCTCCCGCGCATCTCCAACCACATCCGGATACGTTCGCAGAACCGTCCCATCCTTCTGCACCCACCCCGCAAACGAAGTCGTACCCGGCATCGCCACCAGCTTCGTCTCCGGAGTCACCTGCACCGGATACCCATCCACCCACACCGTCCCGCTCCATCCCTTCGCCGTCCGCTCCACCTCCGCCGCCGACTCCAGCAGCGCCAACCCGCTCAGCATCCCCATATCCGGCACCGCATACGACACATCCACCCGCACCACCTTATCCGCCAGAAACCTCCCCGCGCCCTGCTCGCTCCCCACCAGATGCACCTCCGACCCCACCCTCAAATGCAGCTCGCCGCAAGCCACCGCCTTCTCCTTCCGGCCCTTCCCCTTATGCGCTCGTTCGACATAGCCATACCGCGTCCCCAACCACCCTGGCGACGGTGAAAACATATTCAGCGAGAACACCGTCCGCACCCAGCACCCAGCCTGCGGCCCCACCGCCACCCGCAAGCTCCCCACCTCAAACCCCGCAGCCGAATCCACCTGCGTAACAAATCCATCCACCGCAGACCGCGCGGCACCCTGCCCCACCGCAGCCCCCTGCAAGCCAAGTATCAAAAGAACCGCCGCCACCGCCTGACAAACCCGTGTCCTTCGCATACCGAAAAGTCTACCCCGCCACGCAAAGCCCACCGCCGCCCGCTCATCACCCCAGCTCCACATGCTCCCGCATATACCGGTTATCAAACCTCCCCATCGCATCGAACTCCCGCGCCAGCCCCCGAAAATCCTCGAACCGCGGATACAGCGGCTTGATCGCATCCGCATTCATCGTGAACACCTTCGCCCAATGCGGCCGCGCCCCAAACGGCGCCAGCTTCGCCTCAATCTCCCCCACCACCTCCATCACCGCCGCCTCCTCCAGCTTCCACGTAAAGTGAATCGCCAGCGAAGCCCGCCGATACGCCATGCTCATCCACAAATCATCCGCCGCAATCGCGCGAAGCTCAGTCACATACAGATGCGGAGTAATCCGATCCCGCAGCGTCTCCACCGCACGAATCGCCTCATACCCTCGCTCGAACGGAACAAAAAACTCCGTCTGCAACTCCTGCCCACTCGACGGAGTAAAGTTCAACTTAAAATGCGGCAGCCGCTCATACCAAGGCCCCACCGTATTCATCTGGTCCGTGCAAGCCTCCGCCGGATGCCCCAGAATCGGATGCAGCTTCTCCGTAGCCAGCGTCGCCCCAAAAAACTTCGCCCCCATCGCCGCCGCTCCTCCCTGGTCCACCCTCCGCTTGATCCACACCTCGCCCGCCACGCCCTTCTGCCAGTCCGTAAACAGCGACACGCTATACCCCGCCCCCATAATGTCCGCGAAGTGATGCTCCAACTCCCCGAACGGAAGATTCTGATACACCACCTGCGTCATCTCATACCGGGGCTGCACCGCCAGCGTCAGATGCGTCACCACACCCAGCGCACCCAGCCCGACCACCGCCCCGCGAAACTTCTCTCCGTCTTTCTCCTGAGACAGCGTCCGCACCGTCCCATCCCCCGCCACAAACTCCACCTCCCGCACCGCAGTCGCCAGATTCCCATTCTTCATCCCCGACCCATGCGTCGCCGTAGCCACCGCTCCACCCACCGAAATATGTGGCAGCGACGCCATATTATGCAGCGCCACTCCCATCGCATCCAGCATCACCGCCAGCTCTCCATACCGAATCCCCGCCCCCACCCTCACCGTCCGCTTGTCCGCCGCCACCACCACATCCTTCATCTTCAGCGTCGATATCTGCACCACCTGCGAGTCCGCAATTCCATTAAACGAATGCCGAGTCCCCAGCGCCCGAACCCTCTCCACGCTCCGCACCGCATCCTGCACCTCCCCCACCGTCGCCGGCTGAAACACCTCGTCCGTCGAGTACCGATAGTTCCCCGACCAGTTCGTCCGCGGAACATCTTCCCCCAACCGCAACGTCTCCTCCGCCAACCCACCACCCTCGCCCAGGCCACTCGTCATCATCACCGCCATCGCCGCCGATCCCTTCAGAAATTCCCGCTTATCCATATCCCACCCTCATCAAAACCAAACTCACGACAACCGCCACCGATTCTATGCCGTCCTCTCCCTTCTACGCGACACCTCCCCCTCCCCACCCCTCGCCCCCTCCCTTTGTCTCGCCCTCCTGTTGAAAACTTAACTCAACTCCTTTCACCCCAACCACATACAATCTGCAACGCGCCAAGCACCCTTGCTCCCCCCTTTGTGCATCCAAATCAGCACTCCCGCCGCAGCTTGCACGAGAGCTTCGTGGCTCGAGTCCGGTCGCAGTGCAGCCTATTGCGACCAAATCTGAAAGAAGAGGGAAAATCGTATGCCCATTAAGCATCCGCTCAGAACCACCTGTAGCTTAGCCATGTCGTTGGCGATGGTCACATCGCTCGGTCTCACGGCAGCTGCCCAGCAAGCCACCGTTGAAGGTCTCGTCATCGGAAGAAACGGCCCGTCGATGTCCGTCAAAACTGAGGACACCCCCAAGCTCACCGTCCTCCTGTCCGACACCACCAAGGCAACTGAAAAGGGAGGCTTCCTCGGCATGGCGAGAAAAGATCTCGGCATCGCTGCCCTGGTCCCCGGCCTCTCCGTCAAAGTCGAGGGAACCTACGACTCCGACCACCAGCTGGTCGCCAAAAAGGTCACCTTCTCCAAGGGAGCCTTCAACACCGCGAAGCAGATCGACGCCGGCCTCCACCCTGTCAATGAGCAGGTAGCCGCCGCCCAGGATCAGCTCAAGAGCCAGCGCAGAGACATCGACCAGACTCAGCAGGATCTCTCCAAGACCTCGCAGGATCTCGATGTCACCAAGCAGGGTCTCGCAGCCACCACCGAAGCGACTACCGCCAACACCCAGGGCGTCACCCACGCCAACCAGCGCTTCACCACCCTCGATCAGTATGAGACCAAGGGAACCATCACCGTGAACTTTGCCAACGGCAAAGCCACCGTCACCAAGAAGGACAAGGACGCTCTCACTGACTTCGTCAAATCTGCCGCCGATACCCCCGGCTACATGATCGAAGTCCAGGGCTACGCCTCCACCACCGGCCCCGCAGCCCTCAACCAGCGGCTTAGCGCCGAACGCGCCGACGCCGTCCTCTCCATCATTCAACAGACAGGCGTCGTTCCCCTGACCCGGATCCTCGCTCCTGCCGCCATGGGAACCTCCAACCAGGTCGAAGCCGACAACGGCAAGAGCAAGCAAGCCGAAAACCGCCGCGTCGTCGTCACCATCGTAGTCAACAAGGGAATCACCGGCTGACGATTCCCCCACCCGTCCTAAGAAATCTCTGCATGAGTCTTCGTTTTGAAGGGGCGGGACTTTAGTCTCGCCGCAAGTTCACCGAGTCCAACGCGGCCTTAGCCGCTGAGGGAATGCTGGACACTTGTTCAGAGCTTCCCTAACCGCACTTCCCCGGAACGCGCCAGAGCCATCCCCAGCACCACCTCAAGGGAAAGCTCTGGCGCCCCGGGCATTTTTTTGCGCACCCACCACCCACAAATCCATGCCCACCCGCAGCAGGCCCTGACCTCCCGAGCCCGGTCAAGACGCAACGTTCCAGCAACCTCTGGCCCTTGCGAAACTGAACCGCGATTTTCGTGACGGATCGGCCCGCCGTTTGCCGCACGCGCGCAAAGAGCTTACCGCCGGAGCAGTGCTGGTCACAAGCGCCTCCCTTGCTCGGCAGTCAGCCAATTGCCCACCGGCACTCCCAACCGTTTTGCACCCGTACCCCCGCGAATCCGGCAGCCAAACGAAGGTGGATGCATAGTGCCGCTATTCCAAAGATATTCGATACCAGGCAACCACAGTCTTATTGAAAGCAAGCCCGGCTTCCGACCATCACCCTTCAATGAATTCTCTGATTCCATGATCGTAAGTTCGCTGCGAAACACTTGGTGGAGGGACCTGTTTCTATGGACGCTCTCCATTGCACCGCGTCTCAAAAAGCATGCAGCCTATCCCCCTTCACTTACCCGTTAGCGCTGCCGACTTGCACCACCAGTTTCCCGAAGTTCTTTCCTTGAAGCAGACCGATGAAGGCCTCGGGAGCCTGTTCAAGGCCTTCCACAACATCCTCGCGGTATTTGATCTTTCCGGCGGTGAACCATTCGGTCATCTGCTTTTGAAAATCGCCGAAATGCGCACCGTAGTCGTCAAAGATGATGAATCCCTGCAAGCGTATGCGACGCTTCAGGAAGGTCCCCATCACTTGAGCGGTACGATCTCTTCCTTGAGGAGCCTCTCGGTCGTTGTAATGTGCGATCAAACCGCACAGAGGAATGCGCGAGCGAGTATTAAGAAGCGGAAGAACAGCCTCAAACACCTTTCCCCCGACGTTTTCAAAATAGATGTCGATGCCCTTCGGGCAAGCTTGTGCGAGCAGGTCTTTCAACGCAGGATCTCGATGGTCAATGCAAGCATTGAAACCCAGATCTTCAACAGCGGACCGGCATTTCCGCTCACCTCCAGCGATGCCCACCACATGGCATCCTTTGAGTTTTGCAATCTGGCCAACGACGGATCCAACCGCGCCAGTAGCCGCTGCAACGACGACCGTCTCCCCTGCTACCGGCTTACCAATCTCCAGCAAGCCCATGAAGGCTGTGAACCCCGGCATCCCGAGCACCCCGAGAGCATACGAAGGATGCTTCATCTGTGCGGCGAGGCGGAAGACTCCCTTTCCATCAGAGACGGCATAGTCCTGCCAGCCACTTTGGCTCAGCACCAACTCGCCTACCGTAAAATCGGAATGGTGAGAGATCTCGACTTGACTGACAGTCGATCCAACCATCACACCTCCGATTGCTACAGGGGGCGCATATGACGCAGCGTCGCTCATTCTGCCACGCATGTAAGGGTCAAGTGAGAGGTAGATAGTCCGCAGAAGCATCTCGCCTTGGACAGGCACCGGGATAGGTTCTGTCTCAAGCCGGAAATTGTTGGGAGTCGGCGCTCCCGTTGGTCTCGAGGCTAGGACGATACGTCGATTTTCAGGATGGCTCATGGTTTGCCCGATCTTTGGTCCAGTTGGACTGTTAGTGTATCGCCACAATGAAGGGCCCGGTTTCTAGACCAAATGAACTGCTAATCTTCGACCAGATCTGACCTGGGTATGGGAGGCTTTGGATGAAGAAGAAGCCTCTTCTGTGGAACAGGAATAACGAGACCGATCACCTATACCCGCGCCGCAACTATTTCGGAATCAGGTGCAGAATCTTCGACTCCGCCGGTCCCAGTGCAACATCGAAAGCACCATGGAATTCGCTGTCCTTGCCGAGCCACAGGTCATGCACTCGATACTCCCTGTCTGCATCCAGCCCAAGCCTTGCCGGAGCCAGTGTCATCTTTGTCCTCTCGCTCGGACTGAAGTTGAAGACCGCGACAAAGACGCTTCCGTCCGGATCATTCCGCTCAAATACGTTCGCTGCATGCGTACCTGCATCGCCTTCCACCGGACGGAAACTGCGCCCCGCCCTTGCCACGTCGAGAATCTCGGAGTTTGTCAGCAGGCTCTTGGCGCGCCCCTGCGCTCTCGGGTCCATCAGGTCGTCGCTGTCCAGCAGCAGCGTACCCGCGATCACCGTAGCATTCACGCGGCTGCGAGCTTCCTCATACGTCTGCACGCTGCCCTTCGCGGCCTGATCGTGATACGGATCAACATCTCTTGAGATCACCGTGTGGTCCGGGTCGTTGAAGCGATACAGCGTCCCATTCGTCCACCACCCAAACGTCACCGCATTCAGCAGGTACTCGCTGTCTTGAATCCGCCCAAACGCGTCGCAGGACACGCGACGGCTATGCCCATACGCAGGAAACAGCGGAGCGATCGACAGGCTGATAAAGAACGGCCTCCCAATCTTCTCCGGCGACAGGTCTTCCTCAATCCGTCGCATCCCATAGGAATACGCTGCAACGCCCGTCGTGATCGATGGATCGTGATGCACTCCCTCCATCGACCCGCAGTTCAAAAAATCCAGCTTCACTGAGTCATAGCCCCACGCCACATAGCGAGCCAGCTCATAGTCGATGCGCGCAATAGTTCCCGGATGCGTCGGGTCCAGCGGCCGCGCTCCATCGACCTTCGGCAGCGGGTTGCCCTTCGAATCGCGCAACAGGATATCGCTGTAATGGTACTTCCCGTTGGTGCCTTCCACCGGCCTTGTAAAGTCGTCTGACCAATACGAAAACGGGGTGAAATAAATTCCCGCTTTCTGCCCCTGCGCATGGACGTGTTTGGCCGCGGAGATCACTTCCTCCTCTTTCATTTGCGTCCATCCGCCATCCAGGTTCACATACGTCGTGCCATCGTTCTCAAAGCCGCGAGGCTCAAGCTGGTCATGGATAAAGTCCGCCACTGCCAGGTACTTCTTCGCATCAATCTTCATCAGGTAAGCCGACCAGCTATTCCACCCAAACGGCACGCCTCCGGCCCATGCCAGCGGCGGATGAATCTTCGCATTGATTTGCGCGTATTCCTCCATTCCGTTCCGCCAGTCCTGGTAGTAGCCAATCATCACCAGAGGAGATCGCAGGGTCGTTCCGGTGACCACGCCGTGCGGCTCCACATCGTGCGTCCAGTGGCCGGTTGCGCCTCCATACACCTCAACATTCCTTACCATCCCATCGCTCGCCTCGCGAGCCAGCACCCCGGTCCGCCACAGCTCATGTGTCACCGAGCCAAGCACCATCCCTTTGCGGCTCGCGTTGTCGAAGATCGCCGACACTTCATAGCTGTCCGGGTCCTTCGCCGGATCAATCGGCTCGTTGTAGTGCACCCACATGTCGTTGTCGTTGGGAACAAAAAGCACCGCCGGTTTCACCTTCGCGGCAAAGCTTGCACTCCCGCCCGGAGAAAGCTTCACCGGGGAGATGTGGCGGGAACTCAAAGGCCCCTTCCCAACCGCCTCCAGTTCCACCAGCACAAACGGCTTTCCCGGCTCATAGTAGACGTGCTCCACCAGTTGCGGAGCGTCGTCCCGTCCAAAGGAGCGGATCTCCCACTCGCGCATACTGGCTGCCTTATATCCATCGGGCGCATCGGCTCGAGACGTGATCGTATGCTTCGGGAAGTCGCTCACAGCCCAATGCTGTCCGTTGGTCAGCTCAATCGAGCCGCCAATCGGTCCAATCCTCGTACCGTCCGGCCAGCTTAGGTCAAAGTCTCCACTCACCTTGTTGCAGTGGATCATCACATGCTTGTCTGTCGGCGCGACGGGCGCGGTTCTTTGACCGTTGGAAATATTTACGAACCCGCAGCAACTGAAAAGCAGTATGGAGGCGACTCTGAACACTCGCGTCATTCCTTGGTCCCCATTCTTTGCACAGTGGATAGTAGCTGCCAAGCAGAGTACAGGTCCAGAAACCGGGCAGCAGCTGCTCAAAGAGGACCTCGCGAAGGAATCTCCGCAAGCCATCACGGACACCCGTGTAGAGCCTGTCTCATACTGCATCGCTACTCACGTTCAGAAAGCATGCTCCCTCAAATGCCAGGCCGAAACGCCTGGTAGCCAATGGTAAAGCGCGATCTCTCGTATGCAGGATTTTCCAGTTCATTCGCCAGAGCGGCGGCATAATCCTCCATCGAGATTCGGCTCTCCCCGTCTTCGTTCGTGATCAGGAAACTACCTCCCAGCCGATAGCTTCCAGTCCGCTCGCCCGGACCAAAAAACGCCGCCGGACTAAAGTACGTCCAATTGATGTCGGAAGCCTCCAGCAGTTGAAGTGCACCGGCGTGGGATTCCGCAATCGGCACCCACTGCTCTGGTAATTGACCCGACGCCAGCATCGTCACTCCCGGAGCACCCTCCTGATGAGTCCGCCAGTGATCTGGTTGAACTTGTCTCGTACGCATTCTAGAGGGAGGGTCCGACATGTTCGTCAGGCCGATTGCTATACACTGACCTTATGAAGCGGCTTCTCAAATTCGTGACCATCTTCTTCGTGGTGGTGACCTGCTTGATGCCGCTCCTTGAATGTTTCGACCGATGGGACCCTCCAGGGCTCGCGAACGACACCGAGATTCCGGTCTTCCTCGTCGCTCTCTTCGTCACACTCGTTCTGCTCGCCGTCTTCGCCATGGCACGCCGGATTCTCGATGACCAGAACGAAGTCACGACCACCGAGATTCGATTCGAGATCCTGTGGGTCGTCGTCAACTCCTTGAAGAGCATTGTCATCGCTCCCTTCCTTATTCCCCCGCTGCGAATCTGATTCCTGGCTGAAGTATGTCTTCGTTGCTTCGCGTGAAGCACTCGACAGGTTGCGCCTGCCCGCAGACCAAAGGGCGGCCCACTTCAGTTTTCCAGGACAAAGTTCATGCATATCCGCAACGCTGTGCGCTTCGGTGCACTCTGCCTCGCCCTTGGGGGAACGCTCCCTCGTGTCTCCCCGGCGCAGTCTACGAGCACCGGCTCGGTCGTTGGAACGCTGCTCGATCCCTCGCGCGTAGCGGTCAGCAACGCAACGGTAGAGCTCGACGCTCCAGACAGCGCTCCCCGCCAGACTCACACCGTGGCGGACGGATCATTTTCCTTCATCGAACTCCCCAGCGGCACATACCTCATCAAAGTCCGAGCTGAAGGCTTTGCAATGCTGCAACAATCCTCCGTTGCCGTCGCGACGGGCCGCACAAATCATCTGGAGTTGCACCTCGCGCTCGCGGAAGCAAAGCAGAGCGTGGACGTGACCGCAGCACCAGTTACGTTCGACACCTCGCAGACCTCCTCGGTCGTCAACATCGACCGCGACCGCGTCGAAGAGCTCCCCATCCCCAGCCGCAACTACCTCTCGTTTGTCCTGCTGGCCCCTCAGGTTGCCGCGGCAAATCCCGCTCTCAGCCAGGCAGGTGCGGTCCCCGGAGGAGGCAGCTTCAGCTTCGGAGGACTTCGCCCCGGCAGCAACGCCATCTACCTTGACGGCGTCAACGACAACGACGAATACAGTGGCGGCAGTCGCACCCAGTTGTCGCCGGAAGCCATCAGCGACTTCCAGATCGTCAACCACGGATTCGCCGCGCAATCGGGAGGAGGAGCCGGTGGCTCCATCGACGTCCAGACCCGCACCGGTGTCGACCGAATCCACGGCGACGCCTTCACCTTCGCTCAGAATGGGGCTCTCAACGGCACGCCACCGCTCGGCCTCTACCCCAACAAGCCAGACGAAACCAGGTATCGCGCAGGTGTCGCTCTCGGTGGCCCAATTCAACGCGACAAAACCTTCTACTACATCGCCGCGGAACAGGAGATCGCTCACGGTCAGGACGTCAATGATCTGAACCCCACAACCCTCAGCGCCATCAACGCCGCAATCCAAAACTACAAGCCTCTCGCTGGCCTCACGCTCCAACCCGGCTTCTTCCCAACCACCGATCAGGAGACGGAGCTCTCCGCGCGAGTAGATCGGACGTTCACCTCCCATGAATCTCTGATGGCCCGTTACGCCTTCACGAACACGAGAAACGTCAACGACGCCTTCAATGCCGATGAGTTGGCAGATCGCTCCGCGCGCGGCTCCTCCTTCGTCGCAGACAACAGCCTCAACGCCACGCTCACCTCCACCTTCTCGGACACGCTTCTCAACAAACTCAACTTCGAGCTAGCGCAGCGTCGCGCCGTCGATCGCACCGGAACAGATTCAGGTCCAGGTCTGCTCATCGCCGGCTCTGCCTATTTCGGTACGCCCTACTTCGGCAACGACAGGCGCTTCGAAACACACATCGAGTTTGCCGATGCAGTCACCAAACAGCTCCGAAATCATCTGCTCCAGTTCGGAGCACGCATCGACCACGTCGGCTTACGGACCCTTGTCAGTGACGGTTCGCAGGGCATGTTTATCTTCGGCAATCTAGCTGCTCTGCAACGTGGCACCCCCGACTTCTACACGCAGAGCTTCGGAAACTTTACGACAAACCTCAGCGAGAATCGCATCGCCGCCTTCGCTCAGGATCACTGGTCAGCCTCGAAGTCGCTCACGCTCGATTACGGATTGCGCTATGACGCCAACCGCCTCCCACAGGGCATCCCGCAGAGCAACTTCAATCTCAGCCCGCGCGTCGGCTTCGCCTGGACACCAGCCAAACCCATCGTCCTCCGCGGAGGATTCGGAACCTTCTACGACCGCTTTCTGCTTGCGACCATCAACCGCATCACAGAGTTCAACGGCACGCGCGCCCTTTCACAAATCCTCGAAGACGCAGCCGCCACAACTCTCTATCAATCACGGCAAATCCCAACTGGCCCCATCAGCGGCGTCGCTCCCAGCATCTGGAGAGCCCACAACTCACTCCCCAACCCCTACAGCGAAGTCGCCTCGCTGAGCCTCGAATACGCCCTGCCTTGGCAAACGACGCTCACCACGGAATACCAGTTTGTCCACGGGGTCCACCTGGGTCGCACCACAAACACGAACCTGCCCCCCCCCATTCTTCTCACACCGTCCAACGCAGCCGAGCTTGGCGTCTCGAATCCCACCGCACAGCAACTCGGTCAGCTCATCTTCGCACCCACGCGCCTGGACCCGACCTACGACACGATCAACCAGTTCGCCACTTCGGCCAGCTCCAGCTACAACGGCGGAACGGTCACGCTGAACCGCCAATTTCAGGATGACCTGCAGATCCTCGTTGGCTATACCTATTCAAAAACTCTCGACGATGCCTCGTCCGATTGGGAGCAGCCTCAGAATCCATACGCTCTTCAAAACGAGCGCTCTCTCTCGCTTGAAGACCAACGCCATCGCTTGACTCTGAGTGGTCTCTGGCTGATTGGCCCCGATCTCGGAGACCCCGCAGACGCTGCCAGCAATGCGCATCCAGGCCCCCTGATGAAGGCTCTCTATGGGCTCGAATTCGCTCCGATCGTAAGCATTGCGAGCGGATTCCGAAACGATCCGCTCACCGGTCTGGACAGCAATCGCGAACACATTTACCCCTTCGCCGTGAGACCCGCAGGCCATACCCGTAATGAGCTCGCAACGCCCATCAACGTCGACGTAGATTTTCGCGCACTCAAGATGGTCGCTGTAAAAGGAGGACACCTGGACATTGTCGCGGAGTCATTCAATATCCTGAATCACCGCAACGTGATCGCACTGAATGATGTCTTCGGCTCAGGCGCGACGCCCATCGGATCGTTCGGTGCCCCCATCGAAACATCAACGCCGCGCCGCATCCAGTTCTCACTGGATTACGAGTTCTAACCGCCTCCAGACCCTCTCTTCGCCTTAGCCGTCCAACCGGAAGCGCACGCTGAGAGCCCCGGCCAAATTGAATGTGTCAACGTACCGTAGCGAGGCGTAAACGACACGAATCGAATATCTACTGAGAGTCATCAAGGCAACTGCCATCAGACGACCTGCGCTCGGCAAACGCTTGCCATCGCAATCAGCGTCTTTCAGAATGTATCGACGCCGATCCACCTCGAAACGCGCTTTAGTTACTCGAGATTTCATATCGCTCGCGGTGAGTAAACCGGGGCGCTTCCATGTCGCTCAACCGATCGGCGCCTGCTCGCTGGGTCCGTTGAAAGACTCAGCAGCCGTTCATGCTTCGCTTGCGAAAGGCCTCTCCATTAATTCGGAGAAGGTCTCTCGACGTGGTCAATCACGAGAACATTAACCGGTGCTTTGCTCGCTACCACCTTCAACCCCAACTGCTCTTGGATCGCAGTGAAGAAATCTGGCAGCTCGTTTGAATTGTCTGTCGCTGTCGCCGCCCCATCCGGCGTCCACGTCAACCGCAGATTAAATCTTCCGTCGAGTCCCGTCTGATCCACTACCGGCCGATTCAAAACGCCCTGGCCCAACGCATCGGCAACATCCGCCATCGTGGCGTTGGTTGCTCCAAAGTTTCCAGGCGGTCCGAATCCCATGCCCCCAGATGCGTCAGGAGCACTTTCACTCCGCGTGAGTTTGGAACCTGTCCCGGCGACCGTGAGCAGGTATACGGATTGCTCTCGTTTCTCAAGATGAAATTTGAGCTGAAATCGGTCCGCCATCAACTTTCCGACCATCGATTCCCACTGCTTGATGCTTGGTTCACCCACGCCGTCGGGCTCAGCGGAGATATCGTAGCTCTCCGAATTGACCCAATCCTGCGCCTTGGTAATCTGGCTCTGTTGAAGTCCGTAGGAGAACTTGAGCAGGTCACTCACGGAAGCGTGAACGACTGAAAAGCGGCGACCGCGAAAGTCATATCTCGGTCCGTGTTCATCAGGACGGGTCGGCTTGATAGTGGCGACTTCAAAGGACGGATTCGCATCCGCAGCCATGGGAGCCGAACGCGGCGGAGGCTGTGGAATCGTCCACTCGCTTTCGTTCGTGGCGCGCTCAAAGATCAACGGCACACGATTCTGTCCTTGCCTCCATGTCCCTGTAATGGAGTTGCCATCGACACCCAGAGTGCCTTCGTAGCTGGCAAACGGAAGCTCAAGCTTCAGCAACGAGCCATTGAGTTTTGTGGAGATGGCAGGAATGCCTCCTGGTGCTGCGTCAATGTTGTAGAAAGTTGCCCGAAGAGTTCCATCCCCTGCCTTCGTGATTCTCACCACGAAGCGTACATCGCGATCGCCGTGCAGTATCCCCTGCCAGGTCGCGGTGATCGCACTGGCCGGCTTCGCCGCTACAGCTTGGGCGCGAACTTCCGTAATATGCAGTAAGCCGAAAGCGACTGGCAGTGCGATCAGCACGAACCCAACGGTGCCTAGCAGAAGCTTCCGGCTCAAATCCAGTTTGAGCGCAATCTGCTTCGTCATGATCCGAACAATGCGCTGTTTTAGTTCCGCACCCGTGACGCCAGAGATGCATACGATGGGAGACTCGGTGTAAAACTTGCACACATTGAGAATGCTCTCCGCATAAACTTCCGCCTCATTGCCGAGCTGCAAAACAGCCTCATCGCAGGCCCGCTCGCGCTCTTCCATCAGGCGCCGCTCAATCCACCACACTCCTGGATGAAACCAGAAGATCGCTTCGACCACCATGTGGATCGCAGCCGTCAGATTGTCGCGGCGTTGAACGTGGCAGCTCTCGTGCGCCAGGATACTGCGAAGTTGGGCGGCAGGAAGTCGATCCACTACTTTTTCCGGAAGCAACAGTACCGGGCGGATGATGCCAACGATTCCGGGTTCGATCATGCCCGAGGTTATGAATACCGGCACCTCCATCGGTAGAGAGATTCGGGAGGCAGCTCGCACCATAGCGCGAATCGCCCACCAGGCCCGAGACCAGCGCAGCACCAGCAAGAGCAATCCAAACAACCACACCGCCGCAAGAATCTCGGGAAGATAGCCGCCGTGATTTTGACCCGGAGGAGCGACCGCTGCCGATCCGGAAAAAGCGACCGCAAAGGATCCCGAATTCTGCAAAAAGGGATGTGCCATCTTCATCAGGTCGCTGGCGATCTGTGGGCTCTCGATCGGAGCCACGTTGGCAGGGCGAATCCAATCTCCGATCGCAGCCAATACAGAGAACGGCACCAGCAATTTTAGTGACGCCGCCATCCAAACCCAGTAGCGCGTCCGTGCCTGGTTGCGCTTCAATACCAGCGTGAGTAGCCCCGCCACCAGCATCACCAGCGTTGATTGCCACAAGTGATTCACGATCGTTGAAGACCACGTCTCCTTCCCGAATCCGTTGAGCATCATCGCTTCTTCTCCTCCTTCGAAGAGTCCCGGCGCAACATCTTCTCCGCCTCTTTCACATCTGCGAGCGTCAACTTACCGCCCTTGATCAGGTGAGCCATCAACAATTCGGACCGTCCGCCGAATAGCGCCAGCAGATCATCCACCAGCCGGCGCTGGGCCGCATCCCGCGAGATCGAGGCAGAGAAAAGATGGAAGTTGCCCACCTTCCGCACGCGGCGCACAATCCCCTTGGCCTCCATCCGATACACCATGGTCTGAACCGTCGTGTACGCGGGGCGCTGCTCTTCCGGGAACGCCTCCTGGATCTCCCGGAGCGAAGGCTCGCCCTTCTCCCACAGAACCTCCATGATCTTGTACTCCAGCTTGGACAGCTTCGGTGCAGGCAATCTCTCCTCCTACATACCACTGTCGGTTTAATTACTACTGCTGTATGTTATCTGTCAATCACATTACGGCCAGAATGAAAATCGCGCACGCATACCTCTTGCGCCGACACTCATCTCTCAATGCACCGGAGTCCAGCGCGCCTCTTCCTGCGAAGACAAGGTCAGCGTGGAACGCGCTTGTACGATTCTCTCCCCGAACCTGCCTCTCAAGCGATAACGCAAGGAGGCAAAGCCAAGCGCCGATAAATCCACCTTGTAGCGTCTCGGTTTATCTGACAAATTTTTCAGCACAAAGCCATCTTCGCTGTAGCGATAGCGCAGGGCGTATTCGGGCTGCTCGAACTCCACGCTGCCATAGCTCTTCAGATGAGGTGCAACGGATACATCCGCATCCGCGGGAACCGACAATCCCAGAAACTTATCCACCAGGACAGCCGCGAACACATTCGGATACTCGTAGTATTTTTCGGCTCCGTGTGCGTCCTTGCCATCGATGTAATAGACATGGTCCATGTCGTACCGTTCGCTCATGAAGTAGTCATTTCTTGCTCCCTCAGCCGCCACGGTTTTCAGTTGATCGAACAGAACACCGTTCTCGCGTTGCGATTGATAATAGGCGGCGTCCCAATACCAATATCTGCCGGCAGCACAAAGGTCGTAGGGGCCACCACTCCCAATTTCAGACCGATCGTAGTCGGCGATATTCGCCGCCACAAAACTGGGGAATCGTTCAAACTCGGCGACATTCGCGTCGATCAGGCGCCGCTCCGCAGTTGCCTGATTCGCTGTCGCATATCCAAAGGTCAGGGGAAGCTCATTCGCAAGAAGAGGTAGGTGATCGTGGACCTTTCCGGTGCGATCGATCCAATCAATGAACCGCTGGTTCTTCGAGTCCCAGTACCCCATGGGCACAGGTGCAATCAGCACGTCGGCCATACGCTTTGCATCTGCGGTGAAGCTCGCAGCCTTGTCTTGCCGTTTTAACAGGGTCTCCATACCGGCGAGCAGTTCGAAGGCGTGAGCCGCGAATGCCTGCGCTTCTGTCTCACGTCCGTCCTTCATCACCTGGTCTTCGTAATAGACATCCGACCATACGCGGCCGTACTGATCGGTGTTCGACAAGATCCAGCCCGCCGCATGTTCAAGGTTCTCGATATTCGACAGCAGCCACGCTGCGTCTTTTCTGGCTTCGTAGTAATGCCAGCTCTCTTCGATTACCTCGATGTCCCCGGTTAACGGAAACATGGCCGCGTTCTCGCGTTTGTCCTGACTGTTTCTGCGTACGTGGTACTCACGGGTCCCATTCGGCTGCACCGAAGTCGGCGCACGAAACAGATGTTCCGGGTCATCGTTGATGAGCTTGAACTGAAGTTCAATCATTCGCTTCACTACATCGAGATCGACCTCCGAGCCCATGGCCAGTCGACCCTTGATTTGAAATTCGTGATCGACCGCCGGATACGAGCCCGCATAGGAGTTCCCATTCAGCGTGCTCAAAACATAACCACTGCTGTACGGGTAGTTCGCCGCCATCGTCTTCTCCACAACGGATGGCAAGATGGTTCCCCAGTAGAAGGCTGCCAACGCTTCTTCCAGCTCGGCCCCGCCTGACATCTCAAGAGAGAATCGATGACCCAAGGGGTCGCTGTGCGGTCGAGCCTCTGCTCGAGACAGCGTCACACTCTCCGCGACCAGAGTAACCGTCAGTCCCCCTTCCGTCTTCTTCGCATGCAGTTTGCCATTATGCAGCGCGATGTACCACGAGTGGTCCTTCGAAGTCGGCTCGAGAGGCAGCACCCAGAGAGCTTTGTTCGCATCCACCTGCGCGCCACTCGCGCTTATCGGAAGAACCCACCACTGATTCTCTTGATACTGAACCCCCAGCCCCTGGCAACCGGTAAACACTATCTCTACCGCAGCGCGTGGATCCTTTCGCGTGACCAGGAGGTCGTCTCCAGCTTGAGTGACCGTGGCATTTTCGATTGACCGCAGAATCCCCTCGGCGTGGTCCGGCTGGGCTGGATTTAAAGTCGCTCCCACACCAGGTGCAGACAAGTTCGTCGCCAATCCGAACAGGAGCAAGACCGCGATTCGCAGTGCCATTGTGCTTTTGCACCCTCTTTCACAACGCAGTGTATACGACAGGAGAGTCGATCCCTCTGGCGGCAGACAACTCTCGCCGCATCACGGACGCCTCACTCCCCATCGATTGATCTCGACGTTTGCGAAATCACCGACTCCCTCATCCACGCGCAGATGAGTCCTCCTATGTCAGCATGTCGACTCAGATCAGACGACCTGCGCAAGGGAATCGATCGCCGTCGCCATCAGCGTTTACCGTTACCTATCCAGTCGCCGGGGCGGAAACGAAGGTCGACGAGTGCCTCGGCCTGTTACCGCCATTTGGGAACGATTGCCCAGATTGGCTCCTAGAAGCCTTCGTATGAGAACTAAGGTGTACCAGTTAGCGTTCCGACATCTTCAGTATGGCTTCAGGCAGTCGTAGGCCCTGCACCTCAATTCTGGAAACTGCAGAGTCGATATTGCGCAGGTCGTCTGCGGAGAGCTTGATATCAACCGCCCCAAGATTTTCTTCGAGGCGATGCAGCTTGGTGGTCCCAGGAATCGGAACCATCCACGGCTTCTGGGCGAGTATCCATGCCAGAGCGACCTGAGCCGGAGTACCTCCTTTGCCTTCCGCTATATTCTTCAGCAGGTCGACTACGGCCTGATTCGCCTCCCGCGCCTCCGGTGTAAAGCGCGGCATCATGCCCCGGAAGTCGGTAGCGTCGAACTTGGTGTTCGCGTCGATCTTTCCCGTAAGGAAGCCAGAACCCAGCGGCCCCCAGGAAACGAATCCGATGCCAAGTTCTTCACACGTCGAGAGAACGCCGTGCTGTTCGACATCGCGTGTCCACAGCGAATACTCACTCTGCACCGCGGCGACTGGCTGCACCGCATGAGCGCGCCGAATCGTATTGCTTCCAGCCTCTGAGAGGCCGAAGTGCTTTACCTTTCCAGCCTGGATCAGGTCGCGCACTGCTCCGGCCACATCCTCGATCGGCACCTCTGGATCGACCCGATGTTGATACAGCAGATCGATCACGTCTGTGTTGAGGCGCTTTAGAGATGCCTCTGCTACCTGCTTGATGTGCTCCGGCTTGCTGTTCAACCCGCCGCCGCGTTGTCCATCGGGCTTGATGTCAAAGCCAAACTTGGTCGCAATCACGACCTCTGCGCGGTGCGGGCTCAGCGCCTCGCCGACCAGCACCTCATTTGTAAACGGACCATACGCCTCCGCAGTATCGAAAAATGTCACACCGCGCTCTACCGCTGCTCTCAGGAGATCGATAGCCTTTTGCTTTTCCATGGCTGGACCGTACGCATGGCTTAGTCCCATGCAGCCAAAACCAATCGCCGAAACCTCGAGTCCGCTCTTGCCTAACTCTCTCTTCTGCATCCCATCTGCTCCCGTCTATCGGTTGACGTGCTTCAAATATCCACTACAACCTTAGACCCACTTGGTGCTACTCCGCTTGGCAATACACGCCAAACTCTCAGCAGAACGCGACAATCTCTTCCCCCGTCGTTTGGCGTCTTTTGCGTCACTTCTGGCATGTTCTGCAAAGACAGTGGCCGCCAGTGAAGGCTACAGTAGCCATACCAGGCAAGCTTCAACAAAAGCTATTTAACACAACGTCCGTTTTTGGAATGTCCATCATGCAGAAACACTTCCGATACTCCAACACCAGGCTGCACCTCCTCGATTCAATGGGCGTCGATCCTGCGAAGGTCCTGCGGCGTGCTCACCTCTCGCAGGACCTTCTGCAAAAATCTCGCTTCCTCCTCACCACCGATGAAGCCTTTGCCTTCGGGCAAGCCATCGCAGAGGTCAGCAGAGATCCGGCTATTGGCCTGAAGCTTGGAACCGTGACGAGGACGCAAAACTTCAACCCGCCCGGCATCGCCGCGCTCTGCTCGGAGACGCTCGGCGAAGCCATGCAGCAGATCGCACGCTATAAGCAACTCACCTGCCCCGAAGAGCTGGTACAGCAAAAGGCAAATGGAGAATGGACACTTCGTTTCCGCTTCCTGATGACAGACCAACCAGAACCTCCGTCGATCATTCAGTCTGGCTTCGCCTATCTGCTCTCCATCGCGCGACACGGAACCGAAAACAAGACCTTCGCTCCTCTGCGCTTGGAGTTGGTGGACGAAAACCCACCCGTCAAACAGATCAAACAACTCTTCGGCTGCCCGATCGTCGCATCAGCACAACACAACATCATGGTGCTGCGCGAGACAGATAGCGCGCTTCCTTTCGTAACCCGCAACCCCGAGTTGTTTGAGATGCTGGCTCCCCAGCTTGACCGGGAGATTCAAGATGGCGCGAACACGGAGAGCTTCGTCGACCGCGTTCGCCTCGCCATTCAGGAAAAGCTCACCGGCAAACGTCCAGCAATCGAAGACATCGCGGTCGTCCTCCGTCTGAGCCCACGTACTCTCCAGCGCCGCCTGCAGGATGACGGCTACAACTGTCAGCGGGTGTTGGAAGAAGCTCGCCGCTACCTCGCGCGTCACTACCTGGCCCACTCGCAACTTGACCTCAACGACGCCGCCTTCATGCTTGGCTACAACGATGCAGCCTCCTTTGTTCGTGCCTTTCGCACTTGGGAAGGTGTTCCACCCGCTCGCTGGCGAGAAGAACAACGTTCATCACCTGTCCAGTAACTGGTAAAACGCTCAAATCCACTTCGGAGACAAAATCATGAAAACGCCACAGCTCGTGCTGCTTCTATCAACCTTCATCGCTTTGCCGTCATTCGCCCAGCAACCACCAGCACCACCAACAGAGACGATTAAAACCGCCGCAACGCATACACCCGAACAACAGGAGGTCATCAACCTCTCGAACACCAAGTGGGATTGGATGGCAGAGAAGAAGGTCGACTCTCTAGACGCTCTGTTCAATGACCAGGCCATGTTCACCCACATGGGCGGCACCTGGGGCAAAACTCAGGAGCTCGCTACCATCAAGAGCGGCGGCATCTGGTACAAGAAAGCCTTCGTCTACGCTGTGGACGCTCGCATCTTCGGAAACACCGCGATCCTGCTGGAAGACATGGATCTGCAAGCCGTTGTTGGCACGCACGAAGTCACCAACCCCTTCATGGTTACTGAGGTTTACAGCAAGGAAGATGGCAAGTGGAAGCTCGACCAGTTGACGTTCTCACACTTGCTCAGACCCGTCAAAGTGGACGGTCAAAAGAACTAGCCTCGAACGGCGGCCAAGAATTTGCTTCGGACATCGACGCAGATTCGTGACAAGGAACGCCGTTCTCGTCGCCGTCTACTGGATTGTCGCATTATCGCCAAAGCGCTCATCGAGGGATGATTCGTTCTGATATGTCGGCATGGCGTCAGTGATCCCGTCGCTCCCGCAATACGGCGCTCGGAGAAACGTCGACGTTGAGAGCCAGCCTTCGTCGCAGAGGTTACTTTTCCCCGGCGTCCCGGAGCGGTAACGGCTGGCGGCATCCCCATGCTTTGCGTGGCGGAATGGAGCGCAGCCAACCGTGCCCCTCCATCCCCTCCCGACCAACCCAGATCATCTCTGGCGCACCCCGATCCGTCCCCAATCGCCTCCGGAACGTCCCGGGGCAATCTCTGCCCGGTTCCGTCTAAATCTCCACCGCACCCCGGGCAATTTCTGCCGCACCCGGATCATTTTTGGGTGCCGGCGCGACGAGCGAAAACTCTCTCCCCCGTCGCTCCGCAGTTTTTGCCCGCCCTGCGTCCCGAACCCTCCTTCAGTCACGCGGCTTGCGACCCAAGACATGGCTGAATCGGCCGGAAACTCACCAGTTTCCGGCCTAACTCGCCATCGCCACCTGGTTTGATCCCTGTACCCCCACCGACTGCACCTGCTTCTTCGGTCCCCTCTTCCGTGCCACCAGAATCCGAATCCTATCCAGCACTTCTGCCGGAGTACACGCCCCCTTCGGCAGAAACGCGTCCGCCGCAGCCGCCCGGTCAAAGTTCGTCACCGTCCCCGATACCAACAGCGTAGGCAGCCCCGGATGAACCTGCTTAGCCCGTCGAATCAACTCGTTACCGTCCATCTGCGGCAAAATCAAGTCCGCCATCAACAGGTCCACCGACCCCTGCACAGCCCCCTGCAAATACTCCAAAGCCTCAGCAGCCGTTGTCATCGCTAACACCTTATATCCCCGCGTTTCCAGCAAAAACTTTCGGACCGAAAGCACTTGTTCATTGTCTTCTACACACAAAATCGTCTTGCGAGGGCGCATCGTTTCTCTCCATGCCGGTGGTCTCCGGCTTTCTACTTCCTGGCCATGTTCGTGCCGTAGGTCAATAATTTCAATGACTTACGGCAACATCGGATCGTGCTTCTTTAGTCCGAGCAGGGCCGTCTACGCCAAAAAGGCGCAAATCAGCTTACCGCTCACACCGCAGCGTGTCAGTAACCGCGATCCAGCCAGTTTTTGGCGCAAAAAGGTCCCACCAGGCCAGCGCCTGCGCGCCAACCGTGCGTCTGCTGTGAATCCTGTGGAAAGCAGTGGAAAAGGCGCAAAACCTCCCCCCACCGCTTCGCACAAAATCGTCAAAGCAGTACCCCCCTGCAGCCCCCCCGGAACACTGTTCCAAGGCAACCGAATCGCGGGTCGCAACAGCCCTGGCAGCATGGTTTCCCTCTACAGCGCGCGACCTTGCTAGGGTTCTATCGCAGCGCAGAGAGCACCGTTTGGCGCCTTGGCTATTACTCAAATTGTCTGTAAATCAGGCGAAAAAACTTGCGTCTTCGAAGCATTCATTCGTTGACGATTTGCTGAGCATACGGAGACCCAACCCTCGTGGCAACAGTGAATTTTTAGCGAAAATTCACGCACTTCGGTATGGCGCTTCCACTGCCCGCACACATCGCTTGTCCCTGTTGGCGTTTGTGGTTCAACGCCTGTGGGAAACTCCCGTTTTCAAGGCAGGAAAAACCGTCCTTCTGCCACAGGAATGGTGCGTCCCAAAACGAGAACAGAGCCCACCCGCCCCTCCTCCAACTTTGCCTGCACCGTAATCCGGCTCGGCCTCCGAATCTCGATCCCCTGCTCAATCACCGCATTCTCCTCCGATCCAACCAGCCCCTCCTTCACCAGCCACGCAATGCAACATCCTGCCGCAGAACCCGTTGCAGGATCCTCCCCCGAATAGAACTGCATCCGCGCATGCCAACGTGATTCACCCGCTCCATCCAAGGCGATTGGAGCAATGCAGTAGATGAAATGCGCCCCACTCGTCGCCAGCCACGCCTGCGCATCCCGTTGCACAATCTGCAGCCGCGCCGCCACCTCCAGCGACCTCAGCAGCACAATGCAAAACGGCACACCGGTCGAAACAGTCTGCGGCAAGTGACCCTGCGAGAGGTCGTCCTCGCTCAGTCCAATCGCACGCGCGACTACAGCGCAATTATGCGTCGCACCAAAGACTGGATCGTTCTGCATCATCGTAGCCCTCACCCCGGCAACACCTTCGTCCTGCCCATCAAAACGCACCGTAATCCGCCCCACATTCAGCCGCAGCGTGATCCTATCCGCGCCCCGCAGCGTCGGATGGTTGAGATGCAGCCACGTCGCCGTGCCCAGCGTAGGATGGCCCGCAAACGGCAGCTCCTCCTCAGTCGTGAAGATGCGAACGCGGACGCCCTCCACACGTTCAACCTCAGGCTCTGCAGGGAAAACGAAGGTTGTCTCCGAAAGATTTGTCTCTCTCGCCAGCGCCTGCATCTCTTCATCGGAGAGGCCGCGTCCATCATGAAAGACAGCCAGCGGATTGCCCTCAAGTGGGCGCTCAGCAAAGACATCAAGGATCGAGTAGCTCAAGGTTCGTGCCATTCCTCCATGCTACGTGCGTTACCCTGGACCTTGACATCCGCGGCGCGCGCCCGTACCTTCGAACTACCGCAGCGAAGCGAAACTGCTTCCAGGCAGGCGTCCTACGCCAGCAGCGGTTCTAAAGTTTCGCACCACTCGATCCCCGTTATGAATCTAACCCCCACCAATTCGATGTACCGCTGCTGTGGTTGCCGCTGCTGTTGCTGCGGCTCTGCACGGGTGAGCGGATGAGCGATTCGAAGCGGTAATCAAGCATCGAGATGCAACCATCAAGACCCACCCAAGACTTACAGGGTGGGTTTTATGTTTGCAGTAAAGCGATGACAACTCACAAACGAAGGAAGGAAAGCACGATGTCCCTACGTATCAACGATATTGCCCCCGATTTCACCGCAGAAACCACGCAGGGCTGCGTCAACTTCCACGAGTGGATTGGCTACAACTGGGTGAGTCTCTGCTCCCACCCCAACGACTTTACTTCGTG
>JAJYCQ010000001.1 GCA_021778315.1 Acidobacteriota bacterium
GTGCGGCTGGTGGAGTTGGTGAGTGAGTATACGGATATGCTGCAGATCGGATCGCGGAGCATGCAGAATTATCCGCTGCTGGTGGAGGTGGGGAGGAGTGGAAGGCCGGTGCTGTTGAAGCGCGGGATGGCTGCGAGTCTTTGCGAGTGGCTGGGCGCGGCGGAATATATTGCGAACGAAGGGAACTTGAATATCGTGCTGTGCGAGCGCGGAATCAAGACGCATGCGGCGAGTGAGTACTCGCGCTACTCGCTGGATTTGAATGTGATTCCGGCGGCGCATGCGGAGACGTTTCTTCCGTTGATTGCGGACCCGAGTCATGCGACGGGGATGGGGTCGAGGGTGGAGGCGGCGAGCCGTGCGGCGATTGAGTTTGGCAGTGATGGATTGATGATCGAGGTGTCGAGTTGGGGTGATGGGGGCGGAGCGTTGCGGCCGCAGTGCGATGCGGATCAGGCGATATCGTCGAGCACGCTGGCGAGAATTGTTCGCTTCATTCAGCGCCGTGAGGTCGAGGTGCAGTTCGCAGAAGATGTGGTGACGAACGATGGCCGGACGTGGAGTCGGTAGGGAAGGAGACAAGTGCTGGAGATGAGAATTCGAAGCAGTATCGCGGTGGGGTTGTTGTGCGTTGCAGGCGCGGTGGTGGCGCGCTCGCAGACGACGGTGACGGAGAAGGCGGCCGAGGGAGCGACGATGCCGTATGCGAATATGCCTCCTGTGGCGGAGCCTTATGGTGGATTTCGGAAGCCATACCAGCAGTGGTTGGTGGAGCCGAACACGTTGGAGTATGACGGCGCTGCGCGTAGTGAGGTAGATGGCGATGTGGCAGCGCTGAAGACGATCAAGCTGGGATTTCTTGGGCCTCTGGATGCGGCGAATGAAGATTCTCCGTATGGGATTGCGATGCTGCACGGGGCGCAGATGGCGGTGGAGGAGGCGAATGCGAAGGGGGGGTATCGGGGGAAGCCGTTTGAGTTGAAGGTGCATGATGATCTGCCGCTGTGGGGAGCGTCGTCGATGGCACTGGTGGCGATGCGGTTTGAGGATGAGGATTGGGCGATGCTGGGGTCGGTGGATTCGTCGTCGACTCATATTGAATTGCGCGCGACGCTGAAGCTGGAGCTTCCGATTATGGATACGGCGACGAATGATCCTACGGTTACGGAGACCGGGATTCCTTGGCTGATGCATAACTTTCCGGATGACCGGCAGCAGGGATATGCGCTGGCGGACTATATATTTCTGCAGCGACATTTAAAGCGGATTGGGATTCTGCAGGTAAACAATCGCTATGGGCGAGCGGGCAAGGAGATCTTTGTGGACACCGCTCGTCGCATGGGACATCAGCCGGTGGTGGAGGTTTGGTATGCGGTGGGGAGTAAAGATTATTCGACGCAACTGAAGACGATTGAAGCGAGTGGAATTGATGGGTTGGTGATCTGGGGGAACGCAGAGCAGGCTGGGTTGATTTTGAAACAGATGCGCGCGATCGGGATGCAGCAGCCGGTGTTTGGCAGCAGCCGAATTTGTACTCCGGACGTGATGACGATTGCAGGCGCTGCAGCGGAGGGATTGGTGACGATCAGTGCGATCGATCCGACGCGAACAGATGCGCGGTGGCAGGAATTTCGGCAGAGGTTTATCGCGCGATTCAACACGGAGCCGGATGCGTATGCGGCGTATGCGTATGACGGCGAGACGATCATGATGGCGGCGCTTAATAAAGCGGGGCTCAATCGCGGGAGGATCATGGATGCGCTGCGCGAGTATGGGATGAAGGACTATGTGGGAGTGAGTGGCAACGCGCACTTTGATTACACGCTGAATAATATTGCGCCGGTAACGTTTGCACAGATCCGCGATGGGAAGTTTGTGTATTGGTCGGAGCAGCGCACGGATTGGAAGACGAAGAGTGTGGCGTATGCGCACTGAGGTGTATGCCGTGATCGCGCTGTTGGTGCTCGGTGTCGGAGTTCGTGCGCAGAGTGTTGCTCCGTACGCTTCGATTGCGGCGGACGGTGAGAGCTATGCAGGGCCAGGGCGCGCGGCTGCGAATGATTTGACGGGGAAGGTGGTTCGCATCGGGATGCTGGCTCCCATGCATGGTGCTCGGAAGGCTGAGGGCGACGCGATGGTGGCTGCGGCACGTATCGCGTTGCAGGATGCGGGCGGGGATGCGCTGCCTGGTGGGCAGCGTGTGGAGTTGGCAGTGCGGGATGAGAGTGGGCCGTCTTGGGGCGCGGTGTCGGATGATGTGATTCACCTGGTGATGGAGGATGAGGTGGTCGCGATGATTACGTCGACGAGTGGTGCGGATGCGCACTTGTGCGAGCAGGTGGGCAATCGGATTGGCGTGCCGGTGCTGACGCTGGCTGCGGATGCGACGACGACGGAGATTGATATTCCGTGGATCTTTCGGATGGGTGCCAGCGATGGCGCGGAGGCACAGGTGATGGCGCGGAATATTTATCGCGAGCGTGGGCTGAAGAAGGTGCTGGTGGTGACAGAGCAGGAGCATGATGGACGGCGCGGCGTGGAGGCGATGGAGAAGGCGGCGACGGAGTTGGGGGTGGCTGCGCCGAAGAGCGTGCTGCTGGATCCTCTGCATGCGGATGTGGCGGCGGTGGTGAAGAGGATTCGTGCGGAGGAGCCACAGGCGGTGGTGATGTGGACGAGCACGGCGACGGCTAAGGACTTGTTGGGAGCGATGCAGGGTGCGGGATTGAAGACGATGATTTATCTATCGCGGAATGCGGCGCAAAGGAGGTTGGTCATGGGCGATGCAAGTGCGGAGAGAGTCTGGACGGCGGCTGCGGACAGAGAGGACGTGGGTATGCTGAGAAGTTTTGCGCGGAGATATTGGTTGGCTACTGGGAAGGTTCCGAGTGATCCTGCGATGGAGAGCTACGATGCGGTGACGCTCACGATACGCGCGCTGCGGGTTGCGGGCGTGAATCGCGCAAGGGTTCGGGACGAGTTAGCGACGGTGCAGAATTTTGCTGGAGTGTCGGGGCGGATCTCGTTTGATCGCGAAGGGAACGATCACGCTGAACTGCATCTGGTGAGGATGACGGAGGTGCAGCGATGAGGGGTGTTGAGGATGCGAGCGTGGACCAGTACGACGTGGTGATTGTGGGTTCGGGTGCGGGCGGAGGGATGGCGGCGTATCAACTGACGAAGGCGGGGTTGAAGTGTGTGCTGCTGGAGGCCGGGGATTGGTATGACACGGCGAGGGATTCGAAGTGGCTGGAGTGGGGGTATGACGCGGCGCATCGGGGAGCGCCGCGTGAGCCGATGGGTGGGGGCGGATTCGATGCGGTGGTGGGAGGGTGGACGGTGGAGGGCGAGCCTTACTCGTGCGCGGCGGGGACGGAGTTCAAGTGGTATCGGTCACGCATGCTGGGTGGGCGTACGAATACGTGGGGAAGGATTGCGCTGCGCAATGGGCCGTATGATTTCAAGCCGCACAGTCGCGATGGAAAGGGGTTTGACTGGCCGATTGGGTATGAGGATCTGGCTCCTTACTATGACCGCACGGAGGAGTTAATTGGGGTGTTTGGTTCGGCGGAAGGGATGGAGAATCTTCCCGATGGAAAGTATCAACCTCCGCCTGCGCCGAGGTGCTATGAGCGGCTGGTGCAGAAGGCTTGTGGGACGTTGAAGATTCCCTGCATCCCATCGCGGCTGGCGATCTTGACGCAGCCGAAGGGTGAGCGGCCTGCCTGCCACTATGTGGCGCAGTGCGGGAGAGGGTGTCGGATGGTATCGAATTTCTCGTCGCCCGCGGTGCTGTTGTATCCGGCGCTGCAGACGGGGAATTTGGAGATTCGCTGCAACGCGATGGCACGTGAGGTGAAGACGGGGACGGATGGATTGGCTACGGGGGTGGCGTATGTCGATAAGAAATCCGGGGAGATGGTGGAGGTGCAAGGCAAGACGGTGGTGCTGGCGGCGAGTGCTTGCGAGACGGCGCGGCTGTTGCTGAATTCTCGCAGTAAGCGCAACCCGAAGGGGCTGGCGAACTCGAGTGGGATGGTGGGGAAATATCTGATGGATACGGTGATGTCGGATGTGACCGGGTGGGTTCCGGCGATGATGGACCTTCCTGCGCACAACGAAGATGGCGTGGGAGGAATGCATCTGTATATGCCGTGGTGGAAGCACAAGGAGCAGGCTCGCGGCGAGCTTCCGTTTTCGCGCGGGTATCATATTGAGTTTGGCGGTGGGCGGCGCGGAATGCCAGGGCCAGGGTTGCTGAGTGGAGCGGAAGGCATGCTGGGCGGAGGGTATGGAGCGGCGTTGAAGGAAAAGAGCCGCAGACTGTATGGATCGTTTGTGAGCTTTCATGGGCGCGGCGAGATGATTCCGAACGAGCAGAGTTATTGCGAGATCGATGAGAAGGCCGTGGACCAGTGGGGGATTCCGGTGCTGAAGTTCCACTTCGCGTGGAGCGAGGAAGAGGTGCAGATGGCTCGGCATATGCAGACGACGTTTCAGGAGATTGTGAAGGCGGCGGGCGGAACGGTGATTGAGTCGTATGGAGCGGAGGAGCGATGGGGGATTGCGGCGGGCGGGCAGGGGATTCATGAGGTCGGAGGTGCGCGGATGGGGAGCGATGCGAAGACGTCGGTGCTGAATGAGCATTGCCAGGCGTGGGACTGCGGGAACTTGTTTGTGGCCGATGGAGCTCCGTTTGTGAGCCTTGCGGAGAAGAATCCAACGCTGACGATTCTGGCGCTGGCGTGGCGGACGTCGGAGTACATCGCGGCGCAGATGAAGACGGGGAGGGCGTAGTGGCGATGACGGCGGAGTCGAGACAGGGGATGCGGTTTCAGCGGCGGTCGATGCTGAAGGCAATGATGGCGCTGCCGATTGCGGGATTGATGCCGCTGCCGGCGCTGGCGGCGGAGGTTGGGAGAATGCTGCCGGAGGGGCCAGCGGGTGGGGACGCGGAGACGTGGCGGTTGCGGGTGCTGACTCCGCATGAGTGGAAGACGGTGTGCTCGCTTAGCGATTGGATTCTGCCTACGGACGAGACGTCGGGTAGCGCGAGCGATGCGGGCGTGCCGGAGTTTATCGACGATTGGTTGGAGTTCCAAGGGGGCGAGTTGCTGGTGCAGATTCGCGGTGGACTGGCTTGGATGGATGCGGAGTGCAGGCGGAGTTGGCAGCAGGATTTTGTGGATGCCTCGGCGGATCGGCAGAGGATGATGCTGGACCGGATCGCGTATCCGGAGAAGGCTGCGGCGAGCAATGCGGTGGGCGTTGCGTTCTTTAGCCGGATGCGCGACTTGGTGCTGAGCGGGTTTTATACGAGCGAGATGGGGATTCGCAGCCTCCCGTATGTAGGGAATGAGCCGCAGAGCGAATGGCATGGATGCCCCCCTGCGGTGCTGACGAAGCTGGGCGTGTAACGGCTGCGGAGAAGAAAGGTTCGCGACTTACGTGCGTCGTCGATAAGATGTGCGTATGGATCATGGTCGGCGGGACGATGCGATTTGGTGTGGACGGATGCAGGGTGGTCGTCGTGCTGCTGGAGTGTGGGTGTTGGCTGCGGTGGTGATGGGGGCGAGTTGTGCTGCGCAGACGGAGACAATTCCTGCTTCGCAGGCTGGAGTGACGGCTGCTGCTGAGAATGGTGTGACTCGCGATATTGATCCTGAGATTGCTGCACGAATTTATTCGGTGGAGGCGATCGACAATCATGCTCATTCGATTCTTCCTCCGCCGAAGGATAAAACGGATCGGGATTTTGATGCGCTGCCCGTAGACAACATGGAGGCGGCGACGGATGCGGTGGCGTGGCGAGCGGATAATCCGCAGCTTCCTGCGGCGTGGAAGGCGCTGTGGGGCTTTGATGTTCCGGTGGACTTCAAAGGGCCGCTGGATGCCGATGGAATGAAGCGCTTGCAGGCGGCTCGCGAGGTGGTGAAGGCCCGTGAGGGAGTCCATTACGACGAGTGGGTGCTAGACCAGGCGAAGATCGGCGTGATGCTGGCGAATCGGGTGACGATGGGCGCGGGGGTGCAGGAGCCTCGGTTTCGTTGGGTGCCTTATGCGGATGCTCTGCTGTTTCCGCTGGATAATGCCGCGTTGGCGGAGCAGACTCCGGACAAGAAGCTTTTCTTTCCCCTGGAGGATCGGCTGCGTGCGCGGTATCTTGACGCGGTTGGGATGAAGGCTGTTCCGGCTACGCTGCTGGAGTACCTGGCGAAGGTCGTGACTCCGACGCTGGAGCGGCAGCGCGCGGGTGGAGCGATTGCAGAGAAGTTTGAGATTGCGTATCTGCGATCGTTTGATTTTTCTGATCCGACGGAGCAGGATGCGGAGCTGGTGTATGCGAAGTGGGTGGGGAAGCGTACTCCGGATTCGGCGGAGTACAAGACGCTGCAGGATTTTTTGTTTCGGTATATTGCGGCGGAGTGCGGGCGACTGGGGATGGCGGTGCATCTGCATACGCTGTCGGGTGGCGGAGGGTACTTCGGAGTTGCGGGCGCGAATCCGTTGCTGCTTGAGCCGCTGTTCAATGACTCGCGATTGCGGCATACGAATTTTGTGTTGCTGCATGGAGGCTGGCCGTTTGTGCGCGAGGCGGGAGCTCTGCTGCAGAAGCCGAATGTGTATCTTGATCTATCGCAGCAGTCGCTGATGTTTCCTCCTCGGACGCTGGCGACGTGGCTGCGGGAGTGGCTGGAGACGTATCCGGAGAAGGTGTTGTTTGGTACGGATGGCTATGCGTTGTCGGACTCCGCGGGGTGGGAGGAGACGATGTGGATTGGGAATCGCAATGGCCGCGAGGCGCTGGCGTTGGCGCTTACGGGGATGGTGAGGGACGGCGAAATTTCGCGAGCTCGAGCGAATGCGATCGCTGATGAAGTGATGCGAGGCACGGCGAGCTCGCTCTATGCGGCAAGACGATAAACGATAAGCCGCGAGGCATTCTTCGATAAACAAGACGAGATGTGTGGGAGAGACCTCGAGCAATCTGCTTGAAGGAACGGTCGTGGTGCGCGCTGTTGAGTGCATGTGGAGCGTAGTCGATTGCCGTAATTGTGGCTGAAATCGCGGGGTTTGCGCGAGGAACATACTGCTACCCGCGCCTTGTGACGGTGGTCACAGACCATCTTGACTGTGAAACGACAGAATGAATCTACAAATCATCTCGCCGTAGATCGCGAGACATGAGGAGCATGTATGGATAGCAGCCAACGCGTGATGCGGCTAGCAGTGACAGGTCTCCTCGATTCTGAGAAAGAGGAACTATGAGAGGTCTGAAGTCACTGAGTACTGTCGTACTGTTTGCTGCCTGTTGTGGATTCGCACCGAAGGCGAAGGCTCTTCCGAGCTATGCACGCCAGACCGGATTGCCATGCAGCGGTTGTCATACAACACCACCTGAGTTGAATGCGGGCGGGAGGCAATTCAAGCTGATGGGCTATGTCGACCGGGCAAAGAAGGACGACATCATCTCGGAGGCGAGCAAGCGCAACGCCGGGCTCGATCTGCTGGGAGCGTTGCCGCTGAGTGCATTTCTTGAGGCTTCGCTGACGAGCACCAAGGCTCCGCAGCCAGGCACGCAGAATGGCAACTTTGAATTTCCGCAGGACATTGCCTTCTTCTTCGCGGGTGCGTGGTCAGAGCATCTGGGTAGCTTCGTACAGGTAACGTACGACGGACAATCGGATAGCATCGGCATCGACAACACGGACATCCGCTATGCGAACAAGGCAGAAGTAGGCGGCAAAGATCTGGTCTACGGGGTGATGTTGAACAACAATCCGACGGTTGAGGATCTCTGGAACAGCACACCGGCATGGGGCTATCCGTTCGTTGCGAATGACTCGGCACCTGGGCCTGCAGCGACGGCGGTGATCAACGGGCAGCTTGGGCTGGATGTGGCTGGAATCGGCGCGTACACGATGTACAACAAGCATCTGTATGCGGCTGGAACGCTGTATCGCTCGGACCACTATGGAACTCCGCAGCCTACGACCGGAGCGGGCGCGACGTATAACATTCGCGGCGTGGCTCCGTACTGGAGGGTTGCGTGGGCACAGACGGGCTCAAAGGACTATCTCGAAGTGGGAGCGTATGGCCTGCATATGAAGTCAACGCCTGGAGCGATCCAGGGGGCGGAAGATACGTACACCGACTTCGGTCCTGACTTCGAGTATGACCATACGTTCGGCAGAGACGTTCTGTCGGTACGCGGCACGTACATCCGGGAGAACTCTTCGCTGGATGCGAGCTATGCCGCGGGCACAGCGGCGCAGGTAGCGCACCATCTGAATACCGGGAATGTGAATGCCGAGTATCACTACGGCAATCATGCCTCCGCGGCGTTCGGCTGGTTTATGAACGAAGGAACAACCGACGCTCTGCTGTATCCGCAGGCACCGATCTCGGGCAGCGCGAATGGCGATCCGAGGAGCGCTGGCTACATCGCGAACGTCTCCTACTGGCCGCTGCAGAACCTCGACCTTGCGGTTCAGTACACGGGCTATACGCGGTTCAATGGCGGAACCACAAACTATGACCTGGCCGGACGTAACGCCACGGACAATAACACGGTCTATCTGGTCGCCCGCTTCCTCTTCTAAGAGAGCGGACAGACCAGGAAACACAGGAACAGGAACTCTAATTCGTACTACCAGGAGAACATATGAAACGCATTGCCCTTATCCTTCTCACCGGCCTTACGGCCTACGGCACCGCAGCATTTGCTGGCACGATTCATGGCAAGGTCGCAGGCGTCAAAGGTGAATCCGTAGTCTACGTGGAAGCCGTCCCGGGAAAGACCTTCCCAGCTCCCACTCAACACGTAACGATCGACCAGAAGGGCCTGATGTTCGTACCGCATGTCGTCGCGGTGCAACAGGGTACGACGGTTGAATTTCTGAACAGCGACAGCGTTGCGCACAATGTCTTCTGGCCTTCGGTGAATGGCAACAAGAAGCTTGGGCACAACCTGGGCACATGGCCCCAGGGTCAGCGCCAGTCGTTCAAGTTCGATAACCCGGGCGCGATCCCACTGCTGTGCAATGTTCACCCGGACATGGCGGGCTACCTGGTCGTCTCACCGACACCGTACTACGCTGTGACCGATAAAACAGGCGCGTACAAGATCGAGAATGTGCCCGATGGATCGTACACGGTGACCGCGTGGCATGAAGGCGGAAAGACGAAGACGAACCCGGTGAAGGTTGCCGGCGACACGACAGCAGACTTCACGCTCACCAAGTAACTCAAGCGGCGGCAACCGATGCCGGTTGCCGCTGAATCTCCCTCTCCCCCCGCAAGAAAGGACTGTCATGCCGCACCGCTTTTCAGAGAAGAAAGTGGACAAGGATTGGTTGAATACCAACTTCCCTTGCATGATGGCCTGTCCCGCGCATACGAATGCGGGACGGTATGTCGAGCTGATCGCCGAAGGAAATTTTGAAGAGGCGTATCGCTACGCTCGCGAGCCGAACCCGATGGCGAGCATCTGCGGCAGAGTGTGCGCGCATCCCTGTGAGACCGCGTGCCGCCGCGGAACGATCGATCAACCGATCGCGATTCGCGCGCTCAAGCGGTTTCTAACCGAGCGCCACGGACCGGAATCGAAGAACCCGATCAACGTGAATGAAGGCCGCGTTCAGCCAGCGCTGCCGTACAGGATTGCGATTGTGGGAGCCGGCCCGGTGGGCCTGTCAGCTGCGCATGACCTGGCGTTAATGGGCTACTCGGTCACGCTGTTTGAGGCGTCGCAGGTTGCGGGCGGAATGCTCTATCTCGGGCTGCCGGAGTATCGTCTGCCACGTGATGTAGTGGAGGCCCAGGTTCGCGAGATTCTTGCGACCGGAGATATTACGCTGAAGCTGAATCATGCGGCGGGACGCGACTTTACGATTGCCGATCTGCGCCGCGACTATGACGCAGTGTTGATTGCGGTGGGAGCGCATCGCAGCCGCGACCTGACGATTCCCGGCGTCGACATGGATGGCGTGTACAAGGGCATCGACTTTTTGCTGAATGTGAACCTTGGGTATCGCTTCACCATCGGCAAGAAGGTGCTGGTGATTGGCGGCGGCAATGTGGCGATGGATGTGGCTCGCTCGGCTGCGCGCGAGGTGCTTCGCCAACATGCTGGTGGGGTTGAAAACATTGAGCCGTCCCAGGAGAGTCTGGCGGCGGTTGCGACGCGCGAGATGATGGATGTGTCGCTCTCTGCGCTGCGCCTGGGTGCACAGGAGGTTCACCTGGTGTGCCTAGAGACTCGCAAAGAGATGCCGGCGGCGCTGGAAGAGATTGAAGAGGCCGAAGAAGAAGGAATCATTATCCATGCAGGATTCGGGCCGAAGCAGATCATCGGCAAGAACGGACACGTGGTGGCGCTCGAGGCGTTGAAGACGAAGTCGGTCTTCGATGAGAATCGCCGGTTCAACCCGACGTTCTTCGACAATAGTGAGACACAGATCGAGTGCGACACGATCATCATGGCGATTGGCCAGGCGGCGAAGCTGGACTTTCTGCTTCCCGATGACGGCGTCGAGATCTCTCCGCGAGGGCTGATCGCGGTGAATCCGCAGTCGCTGATGACTACGGCGGCGGGCGTGTTTGCGGGTGGCGACTGCGTCTTCGGACCTCGACTCATCATCGACAGCGTGGCCGATGGCAAGCGCGCTGCAATTGGGATTGACGAATTTCTGCGCGGCGTAAAGCATCCCGACCCGATCATCGAGGTAGAGGTGAAGGAGCGCTACCGGATGCCGCTGGACCTGCTGGATATCATGCGGCAGCCCATCCCGATGCTTCCCCTGAACCGGCGAACCGGCGTGACGGAAGTTGAGATTGGATACGACGATGCGACGGCAATGGCAGAGGCGCAACGCTGCCTGCATTGCTGGGTGAACACGGTCTTTGAGGGTACTCCGCAGGATGGAACGATGTGCATCCTGTGTGGCGGTTGCGTGGATGTTTGCCCGGAGCAATGTCTGCAACTTGTATCCCTCGACCGGATTGAATTCAGCGACGACACGACGGCGAAGATCACGGACGCTCGCGAACTACTGGGCCTTGAACTGGACGATATCCAGGCCGATGAGCTTGGCGTGATTACAGGCTCGGCGATGTTGAAGGACGAGTCGCGATGCATACGCTGCGGGCTGTGCGCGGCACGTTGCCCTGCGGGCACGATCACCATGGAGTCCTACAACCTGAGGCCCGTCGAAGCCACCGGATTGATCTCGGTGGACGCCATCGACCGGGCGTTCAGACCCGCACCACCTGTTGCAACCGCAAGTGTGAGGTAAGAGATGGCCGACGAAAAGCAACACGCACCAACAGCGGCGAAGGGCGAGCTGAACCGCCGCGCTTTCTTCGCAAAGATCGGACTGGGTTCGCTCGGCATTGCCGCAGTGGGCACAGCAGGCTTTGCGTATCAATTCCTGTCACCGAATGTTTTGTATGAGCCATCGCCAATCGTCAACCTGGGTAAGCCGGAAGACTTTGCGGTGGACTCGGTGACGATGGACCCGAATGCGGGCATCTACCTGGTGCACACGTCCGAGGGATATTTCGCGCTGAGCGCAGTGTGCACGCACCTGGGTTGCCTGACGGCGTGGAACCAGGAGCTGGGTATGATCAAGTGCCCTTGCCACGGCAGCGAATTTACACGTACCGGAGTGAAAATCGAAGGCCCTGCGCCGAAGCCGTTGCCGTGGCTACGGACATGGGTCAGCGATGAAGGCGACCTGATGGTCGATCGCTCCACAGACATTCACCCACTGCAGTATTTGAGGATATGAGTATGCCCGGAAAGACTGACAAAATCCTCGAGCAGGTAGAGCAGAGCCGGGTCTGGCGCTCTATCTTCCGCAGCGGCCGAGGCACCAGCACGCTGCATCGTGCGCTCGCCATTCAACAAAATGTGTTCCTCCATCTGTTCTCCACCAAGGTCCGCAAGCGGATGCTCAGCGTGAGTTCGACGTGGTACCTGGGCACACTGACGCTGGGGACGTTCATGATTCTGATCATCACGGGCGTGCTGCTGATGCTGTACTACCATCCGTCGGTTCCGCAGGCGTATGCGGATATGAAGGACCTACAGTTCGTGGTGTCGTCAGGACTGTTCCTTCGCAATCTGCACCGGTGGTCAGCACAGGCGATGGTGTTCCTGGTGTTCGCACACATGTTCAAGGTGTTCTATCGCGGAGCGTATCGTGCACCGCGCGAGTTCAACTGGGTGGTCGGTGTGGTGCTGCTGCTGATTACACTGCTGCTCAGCTATACGGGCTATCTGCTGCCGTGGGATCAGCTGGCGTACTGGGCGATCACGGTGGGATCGAATCTCTCGAAGGCGGTACCGCTGGTGGGGAGCAAGATTCACTTTCTGATGCTCGGCGGCAACCAGGTGAATGCCAACGCGCTGCTGCGGTTCTACGTGCTGCACTGCTTGATTCTGCCACTCGCTGCGCTGCTGTTTATCGCCGTACACTTCTGGCGCATTCGCAAGGATGGCGGGCTCTACGTACACCAGAGCGAACCCAGGCGAGCGGGAGCAGTGGATGAATCGGCTCTAGTGAAGGAGGCCAAATGAGTGACCCGAAGGATTTTATAGCCGGCGTCGACTCCGATCAGCGGCGTTCTCCCCAGCGTGTGGTGTTTGTCACTCGCCGGACATCCGCGCAGGTGAAGGCGAACTACGAGGAGCAGGTTCAGACGTATCCGGAAGTGTTGTTCCGCGTGGTGCTTGCGATCGAGATACTGGCCATCGTGCTGGTCGGTATGGCGCTGCTGTTCAATGCTCCGCTCGAAGGCATTGCGGACCCAACGCATACCCCGAATCCTGCGAAGGCTCCGTGGTATTTTCTTGGACTCCAAGAGTTGCTGCACTACTTTCCTCCGGTCGTTGCGGGCGTGCTTGTTCCCACGATGCTCATCGTATCGCTGGTGATCATTCCTTACTTCAATATCAACATTGAAGCGGCTGGATTGTTTCTTCATCATCGTCGCAGGCGATTGCAGATCTTCTATGTCACGGCGATCGGCCTGCTGGTGTTCCTGGTGGCGTTCCATGTGTATGTGGCCGCTGTGCCGAGTCTGATCGTTGCGATTGCGATGATCGTTGCGGCGAACAGTTCTCCGCAATCGAAGAGCGCCTCGTGTCGCTATCTATCCAAAAAACCGATGGCCTGGTGGGTGATGACCTGGTTCCTATTTGAACTCATTGTGCTGACAGCGGTTGGCACCTTTTTCCGCGGCCCTGGATGGTCGTGGGTACTCCCCTGGAGGAGCTAAGTGAAGACCGTTATGAAATTCCTCTCTTCCATCTGGCGTGCTCTCTTCGGGGACACGATGCGGGCCTTCGGCATCGTCAGCGGATTGCTGCTGATTGCTCTTGCGATCGCTCCGGCAAAGGACCACTTCAGCGAGTGGCATGGCTATCAGAATGGCTACCTTTCGCTAATCCACGACCGCAGCGATGCGATCAGCCTGCGGCGGCGGTTTGAGCCGGGCATCCAGCAGATATGGCTGCCTGAGTTGGGTGTGGTCGACCGTTGCGCGACGTGCCATGAAGGGCTGAAGGAAGCCAGCCTCGCGGATGTGAAGATGCAGCCGTTCCGGAAGCATCCGGTGATTCCGCATCCGCTGGACCGGTATGGGTGCGTGATCTGCCATCGTGGTCAGGGCCCTGCGACGACGGTGTCCGAGGCTCACTTCAGCGAGCGTGCTGGCGAAGATCCGATTCTTCCTGCACGGTTCATTGAGTCTGGCTGCGGGCAGTGTCATCAGAATGAACTGACTGGAACTCCGCAACTGAATAGCGGACGAAAGATGCTGGCGCAGTATGGCTGCGTGAGTTGCCACCTGGTGAAGACTCCGGACGGCACCACGATGAAGGCGACCGATGATCCTCCATCGCTTGAGCACCTCGCGGACAAGACGACGCGCGAGTGGGTGTTCAGCTGGATCAAAGATCCGCAGGCGTATGCGGTGTCTGCGACGATGCCGAACTACAAGCTGAGTGACGCGGACGCGAGCGACATCTCGGCGTTCCTGATGAGCAGCAGCACTCCGCATGCGGGTGACAGCGATGCGACGCTGATCGCACTTGCGAAGAACGCGGATCCATCGGCGGGAGCGAGCCTGTATGGTGAATCCTTCTGCGCGACGTGCCATGCGGTGCAGAACGGTGCAGGCAACCTGGTGGGAGGCAACGTTGGGCCGGAGTTGACTCGCGTTGGCAACAAGGTGAAGCCGGCGTGGCTACAGGCGTGGATTGAGAATCCTCATGTCTACAATTCGGCGACCATGATGCCGCACTACCGGTTTACTCCGCAGCAGGTGGCGACGCTTACGTCCTACCTGATGAGCAAGACGGACTCGGATTACGGGTCGAATGTACATCTGGATCCGGCGACACCGGCGCAGATCGCGCACGGCAAAAAGTTGGTAGCGGAGCTTGGCTGCGCGGCTTGCCACACGATCAACGGGGTCAACAAGCCGGACAACTTTGCACCGGAACTTAGCCGCATTGGCAGCAAGCCGCTGTCACAGGTGGTCTTCCTTCCGGGGATGCAGCACGCGCTGCCGGCCTACATTGCAGGCAAGATCAAGGACCCGCAAGCATTTGGGCCGGGTTTGAAGATGCCGCAGTTCACCTTGACCGACACGCAGCGCGATGGCCTGACGACGGCACTGCTGTCGCTCGGGGATCGCAGCCAGACGATGCCAGACAAGCTGCGCGTTGCGGGGATTCATCAGACGACCTATGAGCCTGCGGGCCCGGCGGGCAAGCTGATGACCGACCTTGACTGCTTCAGTTGCCACCGCATCAACGGGCATGGCAGCGACATGGCACCCGATCTCTCGCTTGAGGGAAGTTCGGTACAGCGTGCATGGCTGGATGCGTTCCTCAAGAACCCGAATACGCTGCGGCCGGCACTGACTCGCCGAATGCCGCGGTTCAATCTATCGGACGCGGACCGGAAGACACTGACCGACTACATTATGGTGGTGTATCAATCGTCAACGATTGATCCGGACAAGGCTCCACCGGCGGTCAATCCTCCAGCAATGGTGGAGCATGGCCGACAGTTGTTCTACTCCCGATATGCGTGCCAGTCGTGTCACATCATCGATACGAAGACAGACAAGGGATATATCGGGCCGACGTTGACGCAGGTGGGATCGCGGCTGACACCAGCGTGGATCTACGCATGGCTGAAGAATCCGCAGGAGCTACGACCAGGCACGATGGAACCGAACCAGAATATTAGCGATGAAGATGCTCGAGCAATGACAGCGTTTCTGATGACGCTGAAAGGCTCAGGCAAGCAGGAGGGAAAGCAATGACAAGGCGACCCGTTGCATGCGCAGTGCTGTTGCTGATGGGTGCGGGAGTTGGATGCAAGCACCCGGCGGCGTCCTCCTCTGCATTGAAGCCGACCGCTACCGGAGCGGCGATCGTTCTATCGAGCGGGGATAAGCAGACCGGGCCGACCGGGACCGTGCTTGTCAATCCAGTGGTCGTGCAGGTGAACGACGATCAGGGAGCGGCGGTGACCGGAGCCCTGGTCGAGTTCCACGGACCCGCCGGAGTTGTGTTTGATCCGGCTGCAATCCTTACGGACTCCAGTGGCCAGGCGACGACGAATGTCCGGCTGGGCACAATTGGCGGACGTTATACGCTGAGCGCGACCACTCTGGGCAAAGCTCATGAGGCGTCGGTGCAGGTTGGCGAGATTGCGCTGGGCTATCAGCAGCAACTGGGGTCAATTGTCGCGGATAAATTCTGTAGCCGCTGCCATGATCCGGAGTCGTCTGCGGAGCGCGTTTCGAACTACGACAACCTGGCCGTGAAGCCGCATGCGTTCACGGATGGTGGCACGCTGAACAAGATGAGCGATGCGGATATGCTGGCGGTGATTCAGCACGGCGGGCCTGCGCTGAGTCGATCGGCGCTGATGCCTCCGTATGGCAAGACGCTGAGCGCGGCGGATGTGCAGGCGGTGATTGCCTACATTCGCGTCGTCTCGGATCCTCCATATAAGCCGGCTGGAACGGTGTACGAAAAATAGTCTGCAGCACCCATTCGAATTGATCAAGACCTTCGCCGCCCTTACCTGGGGCGGCGAAGGTGTTTGTGGCCTATGCTGCCACCCCTCTGCTTAGGAATGTCTTGCAACGCCCAATGAGGATCATCTTGCAGCCGGGTTCTTGACCGCGTCGTATAGGCGCGATAACGTCTGCATAGTTGGTAACGCTGTTTTTCAGCGGAGCCGCTGCAACGAAGAGCGAAGGAGCACCCGCTGTCATGAGCTTTGAACGGAAGAGAATTGCGAAGAAACGTTCCTTCGCATTGCGCACGTTGTCGAGCCGCCGTGATGAACGGACTGGGGAGCGTGCGGCGAAGCGTCCCTTCACGCGGCGTGATGTCATCCGCGGTGCCGCCACGGGAATGATCTCGCTGGCGATGCGCGGCAACATGGCGGGTGCAGAACCTGCGGCGAAACCTCCCAACATTGTCTTCATCCTCGCGGACGATATGGGGTATGCGGATGTGGCCTGCTATGGGCGTCCGGACCTCAGCACGCCGAACATCGACGGCATTGCGGCGAAGGGTGTACGCTTTCTGCAGGCGTATGCGAACTCGGCGGTGTGTACGGCGTCACGCGTCGCGTTGATCACGGGCCGCTATCAGGATCGGCTGCGGATTGGCCTGGAGGAGCCGCTGGCCGGCAACCCCAATGTAGGTCTTCCTCCCGAGCATCCCACGCTGCCGTCATTGCTACAGAAGGTGGGATACGGCACGACGCTGGTGGGCAAGTGGCATCTTGGCGTCTTGCCCAAGTTCGATCCGATGAAGAGCGGCTATGACCACTTCTACGGATTTCGCGGAGGTGCGCTGGACTATTACTCGCATGAGAATGGAGGCGGCCGGAGCGACTTGTGGGACGACGAGGTTCCGATCCACCAGACTGGCTATCTGACCGACATGCTGGGCCGCCGCGCGGTTGAAGTGGTGAACGACTACGCGAAATCGGGCCAACCCTTTCTGCTCAGCCTGCACTTCAATGCTCCGCACTGGCCATGGGAGGCTCCGGGCGATCAGGCGGAGACGGTGCGTTTGCAGCAGGAGCATCGGGGGATTGGCGACTTCGATGGTGGCACGCAGAAGACTTATCAACGAATGATTGAAGACATGGACCGGCAGATTGGGCTTGTGCTCAAGGCGCTTGAGGAGAAGGGTCTGACGGAGAACACCATCGTCCTTTTTACGAGCGACAACGGGGGCGAGCGCTTCGCCGACACCTGGCCCTTCACGGGAAAGAAGACCGAGCTGCTCGAAGGAGGGCTGCGTATCCCGGCGATCGTTTCGTGGCCCGCGCGGCTTCCGCAGGGAAAGACAACGGACCAGGTTGGGATCGGCATGGACTGGATGCCGACCTTTCTGGCTGCTGCGGGCACCGAGCCCGATCCGGCATATCCGTCCGATGGCATGAACCTGTTGCCGATTCTCATGGGGAAACATGCAACGGTCTCTCGCCAACTCTTCTGGCGGTACAAGGCGAACGCTCAGCGAGCGGCTCGCGATGGGGACTACAAGTTTCTGAAGATCCTCGACAACACGTTCCTCTTCAACGTGGTGGACGACCCGCTGGAACGAGCGAACCTGAAAGAGCGGCACGCGGATATCTATGACCGGTTGGTTCACGAGTGGTTTGCGTGGAACAGCACGATGCTGCCGGAGATCAGGGAAAGCTATACAGACAGCTTCGACGGAGAAGAGCTCGCGGACCACTTTGGTGCGCAACCATCGGACCAACGGCCGGACAATCCAAGGCCACCCAAGGACTAAGGCCGCAACTGTTTCGCCCGGGCATAGCGGCGCACCGGAGTGCTTACGATCACTATGGAGCATTCTGGTGAAGACATCGATGGTGCAGGTGGTGTCCGCCACGGCAATGCAGACCGGCAGATTTGCCCTGGGGAGTCGCCTTGGTCTGACACGCTCCAAACTCCTGAGGCCAGGGAGCCTTTGGCCGCGTTTTTAAGCATTACAACGCAGCGCTTGACTCTCGAATCATCAGAGTCGGTTCCAGCAGCTTCATCTGCAGCGCCTGATGCGGAGTCTGCGCGAGGCCAATCGCCAACTCTCCCGCCATCGCACCCATGCGAGCAGTCGCCTGGTCGAGCGATGTCAGCGGCACCTTCAGATATCGCGCGTAGCGAAGATTTCCGCAGCCAACAAACGCGATCTCCCGAGGAATCGACAGACCAGCATCCATCGCAGCCTGCATAGCACCAATGGCCGTGAGGTCGTTGTAGCAGAACACGGCATCGGGCCGCACCCGGCACGAGAGCAACTCCTGCATCGCCTGGTAGCCGGCCTGGTCGCCCGCCTCTTCCACTCGTTCCCGAGTCACTACATAATTTCTCGGCACGCTCACCCCAGCCGTAGCCAGCGCCTTTTGATATCCATGCAGCCGATCGATCGACGGGCTGTTGCTCGTACCTGCGATGTGCGCAACGCGCCTTCGTCCCGTCGTCAGTAAATGCTGTGTCGCCAGTTCGCCGGCCATCACGTCATTGCATCCAACAAAGTTTGTCTTCAGCGATCGGAATCGCCGATCCAAAAGCACCACCGGAGTATTCTTGCTGCCGAGGAACGGCCGTGTCATCGTATGCGGCTGACACGACGCGACCACGATGGCGTCCATCCCCCGATTGAGCATCGTTCGAATCTCATTCCGCTCGATCTCCGGGTCTTCCTCCGACGACGCCAGCATCAGCGCAAACCCACTCTTCCGCAGCGTCTCACCCAGCGACTTTGCCAGCTCAGCGAAGAACGGATGGACCAGATCCGGCACCACCAGTCCCACGGTAAACGACTGCCCGCTCGCCAGTGCTTGCGCCAGCATGTTGGGCTGGTACTTCAGCTCCTTCATGCGCTGCAGCACGCGCGCACGCGTCGCATCGCCAATGTCAGGACTGCCCCGAAGCACCTTCGACACTGTGACAGTCGAGACGCCCAGGTCCTGCGCAATATCCTTCAGCCTAACGGTCATGCCTTCTCCAGCCAGCGTTCGCCGCATCCGCACTCAGTCTAATCGCGGCGCTCAACTGAAGCGCGTGCCTCGCCACAGCGCCCATCCACCGCCCAGCAGCGACGCCAGCAGCACCATGCCCAGCCCCACGATCCACCTCCCGTTCATCGCCAGCGAGGGCACCTTGGCGTTCACGCCGAGCCAGAGAAAGACCATCGTAGCCGCCACCACAATCACCACATCCCACCAGCGTCTGCGCTCGTCGCGACCTCCAAACTCATCGCCACTCTGGGCACGCAATACCTCCTGATAGTCCATGCCGTAGCGCTCGCACTCTCTCTCCAGCGCCATATTTCGCGACAGATTTTCACGCGAGGAAGCAACGGCGGTGCTGATCGAAAGCGCACCCAGCACCATCAGCACAGACCCCGCCAACACGAGCACGAGGTGCGTATGATTCGCACCGGCAAGCTCGCCAAAGACCAGCGCTCCCCACGCCAATCCCCAAAGCTGATTCGTATTCGACAGAGGAATACCGCGACCGATGCCGAGGTACTTGGTAGCAAATTGTTGGAAGAGGTCCCCAATCACCCACACGAACCCACCCAGAAAGAGCCAGAACAGCAACTGCTTGTTATGCGCCAGTTGGAATGCGGAGGAGTGCAATCCTCTGTCGAGCGTGAAGGTAAGCAGAAACATAGTGCCCAGCTCACCGACGGTGAACACGGTCACGAACGAGAGCGGATTCATGCCGCTCAAATAGGCCTTGCGATACGGCACATACATTGTGCCCCACATCAGGCTGGCTCCGGCCGCGGCCAGCAGGCCTCGCGCGGCATGCGGCGTAATCGCAAAGCCTTCCTGGATCGTGCTGAAGCCCAGCATGATTGCCGCCACCACAATAACGACCGCGCCCACGATGACCTTGAAGAGGTTCTTCGCGCCCGCACCCTCCAGCTCGCGAAACAGCAGCCTCCCCCACAGCAGCCCAATCAGGCAGTTCGTATTCCACAGAGGGAAGGCCGTAGCGAGCCCCACATCCCGGATCGCAAAGACCGTCAGCGTATTCGCCACCGCCCACAGAGCGCCCGCCAGGATCGCCCACACGATCAGATGTTTTCTCGCCATGATGTCCGCGAAGACATAGCTCGTGCCCTTGAGCAGTGTTGGGAATGTCCAGCGCGCCGTGAACACTCCAGCCACCATGCAGAGCGATATCGCAAACGGAGAAAAGCCGGCGTTCACCAGCTTCGTAGGAGCCTCCGCCCCGCCCAGCCAAACCCCCGCAGCTAGCCCGCAGATCACGCCCATCCCATGCAGAGAGACGCTCGTCCTGGCACTCCGACGTCGAACGTCCGTCGTATCCCTCGCCATGTCCAAGCGTTCTCCCGTGGAGGAAATTTTCTCTAGTGCAGAACAATCAGCAGCAGAATGCCCGCCAGCAATACGCCGGCCGGCACCCAGAATTGAACATCGGTTAGGATCGCTTTGATCGTCTGCGATCCGCTCTTGCGATCCATGTGCGTCCCACCTTGTCCCATTCTCTCATCCAGAAATCCGGCCATCATCACTGCTGGCGTTGCGCCACGTTAGAGCGTTGCTCCTACCCGTGTCAAGCGTTCGAACCCACAGTACCATCGGCTCTGCGGCACCTCGGAAGACTTGCTCATTCTGTCGTCTACCTGTTACGTTAGCGGTTACGTAAACGGGTTCCGCTCGAATTCAACGAGCGCGTCCGAATCCATCCTCCCAGGGAGAGATGCCATGAACTCAGCAACCGACCTTCCCCGCCAGCCACTCCATGACCTCGACGAGTGGGACGACTTCCTCGCAGGACGCTACAAGGAAGGCAAGAGTGCCGCCGAGTTCCGCGTCTACGATGCCACCGCCACGCCCGGTGTTGCGGAGTTCTATCGGCTCAACCACGAGAACATGACCGTCGATTACGTCCTCCGAAAAGAGCAGCAATACTTCACCCTCAACAAAGGCCAAAAGACCATCTGGGAGGCGGCCGACTTTCTCAACACCCTGGTCGACGACAGCGACCCTGACACCGACCTCACGCAGATTGAGCACCTCCTCCAAACATCTGAAGCCATGCGACGCGACGATTGCCCACGCTGGATGATTCTTACCGGCTTCATCCACGACCTCGGCAAGTGCCTCTGTCTCTACGGCGAGCCGCAGTGGGGAGTCGTCGGGGACACCTTCCCCGTGGGCTGCGCCTGGTCTCCCGACATCGTCTTCCCCGAGTACTTCGCCCGCAACCCGGATCGCCACGTTCCCCGCTATCAGACGAAGTACGGAATCTACGAGCCCAACTGCGGCCTCGAAAACCTACACATGTCCTTCGGGCACGACGGCTACATCGCCGAAGTCATGAAGCCCTACCTCCGCGACGAATCGCTCTACATGCTGCGCTTCCACTCCTTCTATCCGTGGCACAAGCACGGCGCCTACGACCACCTATGCAATGACAAGGACCGCTCCATGCTCGAGTGGGTGCTCAAGTTCAACCAGTACGATCTCTACTCCAAGGGACACACCAAGCCGGACCTCAAAGACTTGAAGCCCTACTATGACGATCTCTTCGCCGAGTTTCTTCCCACCACGCTAGCCTGGTAGCGCCCAACGCGCCGCCGTTGACGTCGGCCTTCAGCCAGGCCCTGCTTGCCAAAGCCTGCGCAGGCTCTCTACGCTTATCAGCGCAATCCGTTTCTGGAACAAGCTTCGGTGTAGAGCGAAGCCTCTCTCCAGTTCAAAATGATTTTCGCGAGACCACTGCAGTACAAACGCAACACCGTGCGCCCCTCAGTCGATTGGCTGCCATCTTTCAGAAGAGGTTCGAATGAAGACTTCCGCCTTGCGTTCAGCGTACTTTCTCGCTGCCTGTCTTACGACCACCCTGGCCGTGTCGCAGCAAATCGCTCCGGCAACTCCGCTCATCACCCACGATCCCTACTTCAGCATCTGGTCTACAACCGACAAGCTCACCGGCTCCGACACAACGCATTGGACCGGCGCGCCGCAGCCACTCAAAGGCATCGCGCTCATCGACGGCAAGCCTTACCGGTTCATGGGACTCCATCCCGAGACCATACCCGCGATGGAGCAAACCGCAGCCTCCATCCTGCCGACGCACACGCACTACGAGTTTCGTCAAAGCGGAATCATCCTCGACCTCACGTTCTTCACGCCCGCGTTTACCGACGATCTCGATCTTCTCTCGCGCCCCGTAACCTATCTCACCTGGAGTGCAAAGTCGGCCGACGCAGCAACGCATCGCGTCTCCATTCTTTTCGACGTCGATCCTGTCATCGCAGTCAATGATCGCAGCGAGAAGGTCATCACCTCGCGTAATCAGACCACCCTGCTGAACGTTCTCTCCGTCGGCTCTCGAGACCAGCGAGTCCTCAATCGCTCCGGCGACATGGTGCGTATCAACTGGGGATATTTCCATCTCGCCGTGCCCAGGGATGAGGACGCCACCACCTCCATCGCGCCGAGTGCCGTCGACGCCTTCGTCCTTACGGGAAAGCTTCCCGCCAACGACTCCATCGACATGCCTGAGGCCGCCGACTCGACAAGCCCGCACCTCGCCGCAGAGCTTAACTTCGGCTCTGTCGCTGGCCAATCCGTTACCCGTCATCTCCTCGTCTCGTACACCGAAGACTTCGCCGTCCAATTTCTCCAGCAGAATCTTCGTCCTTATTGGCAGCGAAATAACATGCCCGTTCAGGAGTTGCTGGACACCTCCGAGCAGCAGTACTCCACCCTCGATACACGCGGCCAGAAGTTCGATGCTGAACTCGCCGCCGATCTCAAAACCGTAGGCGGGGAGCACTACGCTTCGCTCGCGATTCTGGCGTATCAACAGACCCTCGCCGCTCATGCGCTTGCAGCTGACACGAATGGCGATCCCATGTTCTTCCCCAAAGAGAACTCCTCCAATGGCTGCATCGGCACGGTCGACGTCATCTACCCGGCGGCTCCCTTCTTCCTCTTCTTCCAGCCAAAGTTGCTCGAGGCCGAGCTCGCTCCCGTCCTCGAATACTCCGCCCTCGCCCGTTGGCGATTTCCATTTGCACCCCATGACCTCGGCCAGTATCCGCTGGCCAATGGCCAGGTCTACGGAGGAGGAGAGAAGACCGAAGACGATCAGATGCCCGTCGAAGAGAGCGGCAACATGCTCATCCTCGTGGACGCGCTGGCACGGGCTGAAGGCAACGCGAACCTCGCACAACGCTACTGGCCGCAGCTCACCAAGTGGGCCGGATACCTTCAGGTGCACGGTCTCGATCCGGAGAACCAACTCACCACCGACGACTTCGCCGGCCACGTCTCGCATAACGCCAATCTCTCTATCAAGGCCATCGACGCGCTCGCTGCCTATGCCGATCTCGCGCATCTCCTCAAGCAGGAAAGCGTAGCAAAGCAATACGACGCCACCGCCAAGACCATGGCCAAAAAGTGGCAGACCATGGATATCGAAGGAGACCACTATAAGCTCGCCTTCAACAGCCCCGGCACCTGGAGTCAGAAATACAATCTCATCTGGGATCAGCTCCTCGACTACAACTTGTTTCCCAGGTCTGTCCGCGAGTCGGAGTTCAGCTACTACCTCACCCGGATGAATCGCTACGGCCTCCCACTCGACAGCCGCGCCGACTACACCAAACTCGACTGGTCGCTCTGGACCGCCACCCTCACCTCGAACCCCGAGCAGTTCAACGCGATCATGGACTCTATCGCCCGCTGGGTGCACGAGACTCCCACGCGTGTTCCCCTCAGCGACTGGTACGACACCAAGACAGGAAAGCAAGTCGGCTTCCAGGCTCGCAGCGTCGTAGGTGGCGTCTACATCAAGGCTCTATCTGACAAGCAGCTCACCGCAAAGTGGCACCGCGTCGCTGCTCAGCAAAACTAGCCTGCAGTCCCTCAACGAGCGTAGCCGGACCCCCGGCTGCTTCGGACCCCCGGCTTCGTCGGACCACCGCGGTCCGTGAGCAATGACAAGTCGGTTCGTCAGGAGGAATCCATGAAGCTTCCAGCCTCGGTCACGTTTCTGCAATAATTAACGATGCCATGGCCAAACAAGAATTCCAGACCGAAGTAAGTCAGCTCCTCCAACTGATCGTCCATTCGCTTTACTCTCACCCGGAGATCTTTCTCCGCGAGCTCATCTCCAACTCCTCCGACGCGCTCGACAAGCTTCGTCACCTCACGCTGGTCGACGACAAGTACAAATCGCTGGTCGGCAAGGGCATCGCTTCGCCGCGCATTGATCTCGAACTCGACGAACAGAAGAAGACGCTCACCCTCTCTGACACCGGCATCGGCATGAACGAGGAAGACCTCGTCTCGCATCTCGGCACCATCGCGCGCTCCGGCACCAAGAACTTTCTTGCGCAACTCTCCGGCGACGCCCGGAAGGACTCGAACCTTATTGGCCAGTTCGGCGTCGGCTTCTACTCGGTCTTCATGGTCGCCGACAAAGTGGAGGTCATCTCGCGCAAGGCCGGCGAAGAGAGCAGCTATAAGTGGACCAGCGATGGCAAGACCGGCTTCGACATCGAAGAGGTGTCGGGCACCGATGCGCGCGCAACGGCCGGGACCACGGTGCTGATCCACTTCAACGACGACGGCGCGCAGTACGCCAACAGCTGGCGGCTGCAGGAGACCGTCAAGAAGTACTCCAACCACATCGCCTTCCCCATCTTCCTCACCTACGACAAGAGCGAGTGGAACGCAGAGAAGAAAGAGTCCATCAAGACTCGTGTCACCGAACAGGTGAACGCCGCCAGTGCCATCTGGCAACGCCCCAAGTCCGAGCTCAAGGCCGACGACTACAAGGAGTTCTACAAGTCGCTCACTGGCGACCCGGAAGACCCTCTCTTCTGGTTCCACACCCGCGCCGAAGGCACGCTCGAGTACACCACCCTCTTCTTCATTCCTGCCAAGGCTCCACTCGATCTCTACCAGGCCGAGTACAAGGGAGGCATCAAGCTCTACGTCAAGCGAGTCTTCATCATGGACGACTCCAAGGAGCTGCTGCCGCAGTACCTCCGCTTCGTGCGAGGCATCATCGATTCCGAAGACCTCCCGCTCAACGTCTCGCGCGAGATCCTGCAGCAGAATAAAGTCCTCACCAGCATCAAGAGCGCCAGCGTCAAGAAGATCCTCTCCGAACTGAAGAACATTGCTGACAACGACAAAGACAAGTACATGCAGTTCATCACTGAGTACAACCGTCCGCTGAAGGAAGGACTCTACAGCGACTACCTCAACCGTGAGACGCTGCTCGACCTCGTCCGCTTCAAGTCCACGAAGGTCGAAGGCCTCACCTCGCTCGCCGACGCGAAGCAGCGTATGCAGTCGGAGCAAAAAGCGCTCTACTACGTCACCGGCGGCTCAGAGAGCATGCTGCGTAACTCGCCCCTGCTCGAGATCTACAAGAAGAAGGGAATCGAGGTGCTCATCCTCGACGACGAGATCGACGAGATCGTCTTCTCCTCCGTACCCGCGTACGGCGAGATCGACCTCAAGGCCGTGAACAAGTCCACCACCGGAGACGACCTCAAGGACGACTCCACGCCCGAAAAGGCCGAAGAGCTCAAGCCTCTGCTCGAAAAGATCAAGGCCACGCTCGGCGAAGCCGTGAAGGAAGTCCGTGCTTCCTCGCGCCTCGCCGACAGCCCCTCCGTGATCGTCTCGGACGAGGACGAACCCAGCGCACGCATGCGTCAGATGATGCAGGCCATGGGTCAGAAAGAAATCCCGGAGCTCATCCCCACCCTCGAGATCAATCCCGACCACGAGATCATCCGCAAGCTCCTCCTCGACCCCAGCAACAGCAAGGTAGAGGACGCCGCGTGGCTGCTCTTCGATCAGGCGCTGCTGCTGGAAGGAGTGCCGCTGAAAGACCCAGCCACATTCGTCCAGCGCCTCAACCGTGTGCTCAATCAGTCGATCTAGAGCAGCTTTCCCCTCCAGGAAATCTCTGCACCGCTCTTCGCTCGCCGTGACGTGACTCCCGACCCAGGCGAAACCATGTCAGCGCAACACCAGAGGTGCCCCGAGGAAACCTGTGCACGATATCGGCCTGCATTCAGCCAGTGCTCAGTGGGTCCAAGCCGTGCGCGTTGTGCGGATCATCTGAGACACTTTCACTATGCGTCGACGTACCGAAGTCAACAGCCGCGGCTCTCTGCAGGAAGCGATCCAGCAGCATCAGCCCTTCCGCAATCGCCAACAGGAGGCGTACCTCAGCATCCTGCGAACGGGGATCGAGCTGTCGCATTCCACTGAGCGCTTCTTGAAGAAGTTTGACATCACCCAGGCGCAGTACAACGTCCTGCGGATTCTTCAGGGCGCCGGCTCCGACGGCCTGGGCCGGAATGAGATCTCACAACGAATGGTCGCGGTTACGCCGGACATGACCCGGCTCCTGGACCGCCTCGAGGTCGCCGGACTTGTGTCTCGCAGCAAGCACACCGTAGATAAACGACAGACGCTGACGAAGATCACCACCGCAGGAAAAGCTCTCCTGCGAAGAGTGGAAGGACCGTTGATGCAGCATCATAAGGTCCAACTCCGGGGGATGCCCCCGGCTGCCACTGACGCGCTTCTCGCTTCCATGGACGCAATCCGGCTGCAGTTGCGAAAGACTTCTGAATCCTAATAGGTGTTGCAACACTCATATAGAGTGAGTTTATTGGAGGTCCCGTGGCACCCCTCGGTACAGTTCAGAATCCGGACGTCGGAATCCAACCCGCGAAGTTTCGTCTTCCCCCAACATCTCATGTCGGACGTGTGCGTCTAGCCGTCTCCGACCTTGCGAAGTCAATCGCTTTCTACACGGAAGTCATCGGACTTGTTGTCCTCAACCAATCCGATCCGCTTGCACAACTCGGTGTCACAGGATGCTCCCAGGTTCTGCTTGAGTTGGAGCAGGTTCCCGGAGTGCAACCCATCGATCGCAGGACTCGACTCGGCTTGTACCATAGCGCGTTTCTTCTCCCGAACCGTGAATCGCTCAGCAGCTTCGTCGCGCACCTTGTCGATCAGGGAATCTACTTCGGATCGGGTGATCACCTTTACAGCGAGGCAATCTATCTGGTCGACCCCGACGGCCTTAGCGTAGAGGTTTACGCGGACCGCGCGCGTGATCAGTGGATCTATGAAGGTCGTGAGATCGTAAGCGCCACCAATCCCATCGACTTCGAGGGCCTTCTCGCAGTCTCCCATAAGCAGTGGAAAGGTGCCCCCGCCGGAACGGTGATTGGACACATTCACCTCTATGTCGGGGACCTCGATCACGCCGCTGGCTTCTATCAGGCGACGCTTGGCTTTGACATCGTTACGTGGCGTTATCCGGGAGCCCTCTTTATGTCTGCAGGCGGGTATCACCATGACGTCGCCGTGAATGTGTGGGCCGCCGGATCACCACCAGCGTCGCCGAGCGATGCCCGTCTTCTCTTCTGGGAACTCGTTCTTCCAAATGCGGACGCACGTGCGAGGGCCGAGCAGAGCCTCGTTGCCGCCGGCTACAAGAGCACCCCAGTTGCGACTGGAGATCCGGGGTACACCGATCCGTGGGGGATTCAAGTCTCTCTCACGCTGGAGCACGCGTGAGCAGGAGGCCTCTCCTATGTATCGCCGAATTTCGAATAGACAAGGAGCGAACGCAGTGGCTGACTTAACGTATCTAACGCTTCAACCGGGGACTGACCCGACTTCGGAGCTGATGGTGCTTCACGGTATCGGCGGAAACGAGCAAAGCATCGCACCCATCGCCACTGGCGTCGATCCGCGCTTGACGGTCATCAGTGTGCGTGCGCCTCTTCAAATGGGTCCGGTAGCGTTCGGTTGGTACCCAACACGCTTTGGCCCTGACGGTCCGGTGATCAACGCCGACGAAGCAGAACAAGGTCGCAGATCTCTCGTGACCTTCATCGAGTCGTATCGTGCAGAGCACCACGTGCAAAGGCTTTACCTGATGGGCTTCAGCCAGGGCGCCATCATGGCCGTCGCTGCTGCACTGTCTGTCCCCAAGCTCATACAGGGTGCGGTAGGCTTCAGCGGCCGCTTTCCAAAAGAGTACGAAGGAGTCGTGAGGCCGCGGAGCGAACTCGCGCAAACGCGCCTCTGGATCGGACATGGCACGGAGGACGACAAATTGCCCATACATCTGGGCAGAGCCATGCGCGACGCGCTAAAACGCTTTGGTGCCGTGTATGAATACTCTGAGTTTCCTGCCGGGCATCAGGTGACTCCTGCGATGTTGGCTGCCGCACACCAATGGCTTGCGAATCAACTCAACGCCGCAACAGAAACCTCGCCCACAACCTGAGCGTCACGTGACAGGTGGATCAAGCAACCTGGTCCCGAAGACCGTCTCTCATTCACCTTCTTCAAGAAGAAGTTTCATCCAAAGCGAAATCTATTCCATCGACCACCTCTCCATTGAACCGGATAACTTCCCCGCGTTCCAGGCGCTTGTTTCAGCGATCGTATCGGCCACCCGGAAGGACCCGGCGCGCCAGCTTGCGTCCGAGTACCCGAGCTTCCGCGTCCGCTTCGCCTGGACGCTATCCAACCCGTTCTCGCCGCCGAAGTCATCCGACATCTCCATGATCGGTCTTCGTTGGGAGAGCTTTACCCGCATCGACGCACTCGTCAACGACCTTCCGTCCGTTGTAGCCTGTTGGGGCAAGACGGGTGCGTGCGCAGCGCGCCTCTAAACTCGTCAATCCGCTTGAGGACCAGCACTTCGCCGGACTGAGCCTCGAGCCTTCATCGACAATGTAGCCTTATTTCCGCTGAGTAAATGCCTTACAGGAGCTGTCTCTTGAAGAAAACTGTACTGGGTGTTCTAGCCCTCGCCGTCTGTCTGTTGACCCTGCCGGCCCACGCGGCCGCCCCGTTGCGGGTGATGATTCTTGATGGGGAGAGTGGTGGGACCTACCACAACTGGCGGGTCACGACTGCGGTGCTCAAGAAGGAGCTCGACGAAGTGGGGCTGTTTCAGGTGGATGTTGTCACCGCGCCGCCCGCAGGTGCAGACTTCAGCAGCTTCAGGCCCGATTGGCAAAAGTACAAGGTCATTGTGTTCAACTATGACGCTCCAACCGAGCGCTGGTCGGCGCCGCTAAAGGCCTCCTTCGAGGCCTACATGAGGAACGGTGGGGGCATGGTCTCGGTGCATGCTGCGGATAATGCGTTTCCCGGATGGCAGGCGTTCAACCAGATGATCGGCGTAGGCGGCTGGCGCGGACGAAATGAGAAGGCGGGGCCGCACTGGTACTACAGCAACGGCAAGCTGGTGTCGGATGACAAGCCGGGCAAAGCCGGACACCATGGCCTGCGGCGGCCTTTCAAGATGACATCGCGAGACCCGGACCACCCCATCATGAAGGGGCTGCCCAGAGTCTGGATGCACCAGGGGGATGAGCTGTACGACAGCCTGCGTGGGCCGGGTACGAACATGACAGTGCTGGCGACGGGGTATTCCGATCCAGCAAACAGCGGCACAGGGTTCGATGAGCCTCTGCTGATGGTCTCCACATTTGGCAAGGGCCGCATCTTTCACACGGCCGTGGGACACGACGCGTTGGCAATGAGTTCTGTGGATGCGGTCGTGACGCTGCAGCGAGGAGTGGAGTGGGCGGCCACGGGTAAGGTAACGCAGAAGCTGCCGACGACCTTTCCCAACGAGAATACGGTGAGCTACCGTGCCGATCTCGCAGCGCTGGACCCAAACTATTCCAAGGGGTTGAACCCGATGGATGCCCCCGCTCAGCCACGGCCTTCGCTTCCTGCTCCCACCAAATAACGAACAATCGAGGAGTTCAATCATGAAGACGATCAACGGACCGGCGATCTTCCTGGCCCAGTTTGCCGGCGATGCAGCTCCCTATAATGACCTGGCTTCGATCTCCAAGTGGGCAGCCGGACTAGGTTACAAAGGTGTCCAGATTCCTACGTGGGATGCGCGCCTCTTCGACCTGAAATTAGCCGCCGAGAGCCAGGCTTACTGCGACGAGGTACTCGGAGTGCTCGCAGAAAATGGGCTCGCTCTGACAGAGCTTTCGACGCACCTGCAGGGCCAGTTGGTTGCGGTGCATCCGGCCTACGACTCGCTCTTCGACAGCTTCGCGCCCAAGGCCGTGCACGGTGACCCGGCAGCGCGTCAGGCCTGGGCCGCAGAGCAGCTACGATTTGCGGCCAAGGCCTCGAAGAACCTCGGACTGAAGGCGCACGCAACGTTTTCAGGCGCGCTGGCATGGCCATATATGTACCCTTGGCCGCAGCGGCCCGCCGGCCTCGTGGAGACAGCGTTTGCCGAGTTGGCCAAGCGCTGGCAACCGATTCTCGACGTCTTCGACCGGAACGATGTCGATCTCTGCTACGAAATTCATCCAGGCGAGGATCTCCATGACGGAGCTTCGTTCGAGTTGTTCCTGGATCTGGTCGACCAGCATCCCAGATGCAATCTGCTGTACGACCCCAGCCACTTCGTCTTGCAACAGCTTGATTATCTGGAATACCTCGACCTCTATCACTCGAGGATCAAAATGTTTCACGTCAAGGATGCGGAGTTCAATCCCACTGGCCGACAGGGCGTCTATGGAGGCTTTCAGCCGTGGATCAAGCGCGCCGGACGCTTCCGGTCGCTCGGCGACGGACAGGTGGACTTCGGGGCCATCTTTTCGAAGCTAACCCAATATGACTTCGAAGGCTGGGCCGTCATGGAGTGGGAGTGCTGCATCAAGAGTTCCGAGCAGGGTGCCGCCGAGGGTGCGCCGTTCATTGCGAAGCACATCATCCACGCCGCGGAACGGTCATTCGATGACTTCGCGGATGCCAACGTGGACACAGCCGCAATTCGGCAGTTACTCGGCATACGCGAACCGGAGTAAGTTTTGAGTGGGCCAAGCAGAGAGCGCGAGCAGCGAAGGGAGCGGCATTGAGCAGACGAATCAGATTAGGAATGGTCGGGGGCGGTCCGGGAGGCTTCATCGGCGCGGTGCATCGGGCAGCGGCCAGACTGGATGACCGGTTTGAGTTGGTGGCCGCGGCGCTCTCATCCGATCCCGAGAAGTCGCTGGCCTCAGCCAACGAGCTCCACATCCCGCGGGCCTACGCGAGCTTCGCCGAGATGGCCCGGCAAGAGGCCCATCGCAGCGACCCGATCGATGCGGTCGCGATTGTGACGCCGAACCACACCCACCACGCCATCGCCAAAGCCTTCCTCGATGCCGGCATCCATGTCATCTGCGACAAGCCTCTGACCACCACGCTTCAAGATGCGCACGACCTCTCCGATACCGTCACGCGAACCGGCCTGATCTTTGGATTGACCCACACCTACGTGGGATATCCGCTTATCCGGCAGGCAAGGGAGATGGTGCTCGCCGGAGATCTGGGCGCGATCCGCATGATCCAGGTGGAGTATGCGCAGGATTGGCTCTCGACGCCGCTTGAGGCGATGGGCTCCAAGCAAGCCGACTGGCGAACCGATCCCGCCCGCAGTGGACCAGCCGGCTGCCTCGGAGATATCGGCACGCATGCGTTTCACCTCGTTTGCTTCACGACCGGGCTGCGCTGCACCGAACTCGCGGCCGACCTGACAACCTTCGTTCCGGGGCGGCGGCTCGACGACAACGTGCAGTTGATGCTGCGCTTTGCAGGAGGAGCCAGGGGAAGTTTGTGGGCCTCGCAGATCGCCGTAGGAAATGAGAATCATCTACGGCTACGCATCTATGGGGAAAAGGCCGGGCTGGCCTGGGAGCAGGAGAACCCGAACTATCTCCGCTTTACTCCGCTACGAGAGCAGCCTCGGTTGATTACCCGTGGCGGGCCTGGAGTGGGAACCGCGGCGCAGTGGGCGACAAGGATTCCTGCGGGGCATCCGGAGGGATACTTCGAGGCCTTTGCCCAGCTCTATACCGATCTCTCCGAGCAGATGACCGCGCGAATCGAAGGAAGGGCCCCAGACCCGAGGGCGATGCTGGTGCCGGGGGTCGAGGATGGAGTGCTCGGTGTTCAATTCATCCTGGCCGTTCTGGACTCAGCTCGGAACGGCTCGGCATGGACGGCCATGCCCTGAGCACGAACAGACACGTATCCACCCTGAATCTCGAAGCCCACAATACCCGCCAACAGCAAGCACCTTCCTGCCGATCATCTCGATTTGTAACCTTCTAATTCGCCTCAAACATACGTCACGGATAAAGCCAACCAGATTGTGCTTCGAAGCGATGTCTCCAAATATCCCGGTTCGTCCCGGCTGCTCTGACTGCAACGAATCAAGCGCTACGGCTATCCTCTGGTTCAGCGAACCGGATAGAATTCAGGCGATTGATAAGGACCCCCAATATGAAAATCTACCGTATCGCGACAATTCCGGGCGATGGCATTGGGAAAGAAGTGATTCCCGCCGGACAGCAGATTCTCGAAGCCCTGGCTGCTTCCGAAAACACCTTCGCCTTCGAGTTTGAAAACTTCGATTGGGGCGGGGACTACTACCGCCAGCACGGCGTGATGATGCCAGCCGATGGGCTCAAGGCGCTCCTGCAAAAGGACGCGATTCTCTTTGGGTCTGCCGGCGATCCCCACATCCCCGATCACATTACGTTGTGGGGCTTGCGGCTGAAGATATGCCAGGGACTCGATCAGTATGCCAACGTTCGCCCCACTCGAATCCTTCCCGGAATAGATGCTCCATTGAAGAGGTGCGCTGCCGAGGACCTGAACTGGGTCATCGTGCGCGAGAACACCGAGGGCGAATATTCCGGCGTCGGTGGCCGCGTGCATCAGGGCCATCCCATCGAAGTGGCAACCGATCTATCGCTGATGACGCGCGCCGGCGTCGAGCGAATCCATCGCTACGCCTTTCGTCTCGCGCAATCGCGTCCACGCAAGCTGCTCACAATCATCACCAAGAGCAACGCGCAACGCCACGCCATGGTGATGTGGGATGAGATTGCTCTTGAGATCGCAAAGGAATTCCCCGACGTGAAGTGGGAGAAGGAACTGGTCGATGCCGCCACCGCGCGTATGGTCAATCGTCCAGCATCTCTCGACACGATTGTGGCTACAAATCTCCATGCTGACATCTTGAGCGATCTCGCCGCGGCCCTGGCCGGAAGCATGGGCATCGCCCCAACGGCCAATATCAACCCGGAGCGAGTCTACCCCTCGATGTTCGAACCGATTCACGGCTCTGCCTTCGACATCATGGGCAAAGGGATCGCCAATCCGGTCGGAACGTTCTGGTCCGTAGTCCTGTTGCTGGAGCACCTGGGAGAATTTGCAGCCGCAGCACGGGTGATGCAGGCGATCGAGCATGTCACCGCAAATCCTGCGCTCCATACGGCTGATCTGGGTGGCAATGCTACGACGACGATGGTCACCGAGGCAGTCTGCGCGCAGATTGCCTCCACCGCTCGACCCCAACTGACCAACGCATGATCAACATCGCATCGATGCCCGACGAACTCGAGGCTCGCGTACTGCGCCGGATCAGTTGGCGGATCCTGCCGTTCGTGATGCTGCTGTACTTCGTCAGCTTTCTCGATCGAGTCAATGTTGGTTTCGCCGCCTTCACCATGAACCAGGCGATTAGCTTGTCCCCTGCCGCGTACGGTCTCGGAGGAGGCCTCTTCTTCATCGGCTACTTCCTGTTCGAGGTCCCATCCAACCTCATCCTGTATCGCATCGGTGTCCGCGTCTGGATTGCGCGCGTGATGGTCACCTGGGGAATCGTGTCCGCATGCTCCGCATTCGTTACGGGAGCGCACAGCTTTTATGCGCTGCGCTTCCTGCTGGGAGTTGCGGAGGCCGGATTTTTCCCCGGCATCATTCTCTATCTCAGCCTCTGGTTTCCCGCGCGATATCGTGCCATGGCCGCCGCCGCCTTTATGGCAGCGGCGCCGATCTCCACGGCGATCGGCTCTCCTGTTTCAGGCGCACTGATGGAGTTACCTCGCATCGCAGGCCTCAGCAATTGGCAATGGCTTTACCTCCTCGAAGCGGCACCGGCAGTAGTGTTGGGTTTCGTCGTCCTGAAAATCCTGACCGACAAACCCGAAGAGGCAACATGGCTCGAACCAGAAGAACGCGATTGGTTGGTGAGCAGGCTTAAGTCGGAACAGACCACCGCCGCCTCCACGCACGGAGGAGGCTTGACCAGTGTCTGGCGGACCTTGTTCGACCTCCGCGTGCTGGCACTCTCTTTCATCTATCTGGGCACCTCCGCAGGCCTGTACACGCTCGGTCTTTGGGCTCCCCTGATCATCCGTCAGTTCAAATTTTCGCCCCTCGAAACGGGTTGGCTCAATGCGTTCCCAAACGTGGTGGCTGTGCTCGCAATGATGCTGTGGGCAAGTCATTCTGATCGGACCCTGGAACGCACATGGCATGTTGTCCTGCCGTGTGCTGCCGCGTGCCTTGGATTTATATGGGCCGGAAGCAGCCATACGGCAATCGGTGTCATTGGTGCGCTCCTAGTCGTCAACGTTGGCATCAGCGCGGCCAAGGCTCCGCTATGGGCGGTGGCGTCCACCTTCATGTCGGGCGCGGGTGCTGCCGCCGGCATTGCGATGATCAACTCCATCGGAAACCTTGGCGGATTCATTGGTCCCTACATGATCGGTTGGATCAAAGGGAAGACCGGAAGCTATACGGGCGGCTTGTATGGTGTGGGTGCCACGCTGGCGCTTTCGGCCGTCGTGACGTTGCTCCTCAGCCGGAAGACCTCAGAATCAGGCTCGGCCGAACGCCCCTCTTAGTCGCTGGCTCTCTGTGGATAGAGCTCCTCTCGCCGATCCGACGCAAGCGAACAGAGACCATCCAGGGATCTGCCCACGCAGACCATAGCATTCCGTCCAGACCCAGTGTTAATGCTGGTTGCCGCGCACTGGGCTCTTTCTGGAGACTCAACCTTGCCCTGTGACCACACGCTCATCGCGGCGTCCAAGCTCGGAAGCAGCGATACGTAAGCGCTACAGTAGAAGCTTATAGAGGACAGTCATCATCTCACTGCGCGACACATCTCGTAAACTTTTCATGGCGACTCTCGACCGGCTGAAAATCCCAGCGGTGATGCAGCGTCAGATTTGCTATGACGGCAACCAGCTCCACGTCGGCGAAGCGACCTACGCAATCGACGCCTTTCGCCGCATTAAGATCGTCAGCGCCGGAAAGGCCGCCGTCCCCATGGCCGCATCCTTATTGGACATCCTCACTCCCCACCTTGCGCAGCAGCAAACACTGGACGGCATCGTCGTGGGAGCGACACCGACGGAACGACACGCACTGTGCTCGTTTCTGGGTGGCCATCCCATTCCAACAGAGCAGTCCCTCCAGGCCGCAGCGGCGATCTTAGCCTATCTCTCCGACAGCGACCGCGACACACTGGTCTTCTTCCTCATCAGCGGCGGCGCCTCCACCATGCTCGAGCAGCCACTCGATCCCACCATGACGCTTGCGGATACCACGGCCTTCCATCAAACCCTCGTGCACTCCGGTCTGCGAATTCAAGAGATGAATACCTTGCGCAAGCACTTTTCCGCAGTCAAGGGAGGACGATTGGCCGTGGCTGCAGCTAATGCCACCAAGTGCACGCTCCTGATCTCCGACGTTCCGGAAGGAGCGCTCGATGTTATCGGCTCGGGCCCTACCTTGCCAGACCCATCCACCGTGGCGGATTGCCACGCGCTCCTCCGCAATCACTGCGAGGCACTTCCGTTCTCCGACAAGCTGATGAAGTTCTTTACCTCAGCGTTGCCGGAGACACCGAAGGAGCACCACCCCGCCTTCCTCCGAGCCTCGGCCCTCGCACTTCTTTCCAGCAACAACTTATCCGCAGAGGCAGCGCGGCTCGCGGAACAGGAAGGCTTTCACGTCGTCGTCGACAACTCCTGCGATGACTGGCACTACGAAGCCGCCGCAGAGTACCTGCTGCAACGCATAGCCACGTTGCAGCAGGCCTATCCCAAAGTCTGCCTGCTCTCAGTGGGCGAGATTTCTGTGAAGGTCGAGCAAGGCCAGGGCATCGGAGGCCGCAATCAACACTTCGTGCTGGAGTGCGCAGCCCGCATCGCCAAGAGCGGTCAGCGAGTTACGATCCTGAGCGCCGGCTCCGATGGAATCGACGGCAATAGCCCGGCCGCAGGAGGCATCGCCGATCACACCACCGTGACCCGAGCCGAAGACCTTGGCATGAGCGTCTCTTCGGCACTCAAGCGCTTCGATAGCTACACACTGCTCGAAGCCCTCGGCGATACGCTCGTCACAGGCCCCTCCGGCAACAACGTCCGCGATCTGCGAATGTTGCTCGCCGAGACTCAAACTAGCCAATGACCCCCAACATCCGCACTTGAACGTCCGTACGTCGACGACGCATCATTGCCATCGCCTCCGTAACCTGCCGAGCCCGTCAACGCACTCTTTATCGCCCCGAGCATCACACACACCAAATCGGCAACCGCGCCCGGAGCGCTATTCATCGTCTTCAACTGCGCATCGATCGGAAGAGCCCGCTCCTCAGCTTCCACACAAAACATACCCCTTCCCACTGCAACAACTCGTTGTCCCTTCGCGTACGTATCCACCACCGCTTCGCTCGCGCAGCAAGCCATCGCGCCTCGTTCCGCCGTCTCAGGACTTACACTCTCTCGCCGCCTCTTTCCAAGCCACACCTCCACCCGCACAATGCTAGAACTATAGACACATGGACCACACCGCCATCCCCGCCCCCCGCGCCCAGTACTCCCCCGCGCCCCGTCCGAGCAGTCCGTACACCATCACGGTCGCACTCATCGCAATCAACGTCCTCGTCTTCCTCGCCATGGTGGCAAGCGGCATCTCCTTCACCCAGCCCACGCCGCTCGACGTCTTCCGTTGGGGCGGCGACTTCGGTCCCGCGACCATAGGTGCCCACCAGTGGTGGCGTCTCCTCACCTCCTGCTTTCTGCACTTCGGCATCATCCACATCGGCATGAACATGTACGTGCTCTACATGATTGGGCCGTTCATCGAAACCGTCTTCGGACGCATCCGCTACCTCCTCCTCTACTTCATCGCTGGCCTCGCAGGCAGCATCCTCAGCGTGTGGGTCCATCCGACAGCTGTCGGTGCTGGAGCGTCGGGCGCCATCTTCGGTCTCTACGGCGCCGTGTTCGGCTTTCTGCTGATCAAGCGGAGGTCACTCAATCCAGCGGCGACCAACAGCATTGCCAGATCGGCGGGAATCTTCATCTTGTACAACGTCGTCTACGGCTCCATGAGCGGAACGACAGACCTCTCCGCCCACCTCGGCGGCTTGCTCGCCGGATTCCTGGCCGGAATGGTGCTGGCGCGACCGCAGCCTACCGCCCCATGATGCCTCCCGCGCAGCCGATAATGGCCATCGGCAGATACTTGGACGACGCTCAGGCGAGCGGGATATTGCTGTCCAGACTCATGTACCCGGAGAGATCGCTGCGATTTGCTTGCTGCGCCAGGATCCCCACTTCGATAAAGACAGGCAACGGAATAAGAGTCATCCCTACCCCGCAGCCCGCCGTTGGCTTGGTCGCCGCACTCGAGGTACTGGCACCGCCGCTGCAGAATGCACCTGCATGGTAGAGATAGGCGGCGTTCGGATTGGAATGATATGTCAACGGTAGCGTCGGTTAGGGTCTTGGTGCCTCTGGAATTAGGGCAATGGCTGAGGAAGAGGTTGATGCTTGCGAAGACGTAGGAGCTTGCGCGTGGACGGTCACACCGATGAACGGAAGAAGCAGAGCCAACAGGAAGCAATCACCCGATAGTTGGCCTGCAAGTTTGGATGTGCATGGCGAGCCTGTCTTGCGCACTCGCGCAAACGCCCAATGATTCCCCACGTAGAAGTTAGCGATTGAGCAACAGAGAATCGCAATGAGGTTCGAGACGAGGAGCGGTAGATGCGCCTCACGGACGAACAACTGCATCAGTGCGAGATTCCCCACCATGGAAATCAAACCGCTCGAAAGATGGAATCGCACAAATGGACGAACCCGCGTGGCACGGTCATGGCGATCGCGCCACGTGTAGTGCCAATGCCATACGAAGTTGTGCAACAGCGTCACCTCGATGGCCGCCGCAGAAGCATACAGGTAGTGCTCGCCCATCCAGCGGTGGAAGAGTGCGAGCGAGGCCAACTGCACCACCATGCCCATCGCTCCCACGAGGTTGAACTTTCCCCAGCGAACAAACGCGTTCATGCGAGCGGCTCCTCGCGATAGAGCTGAGCTGTATGGCGCACGGTGAGGAGGACTGCCGTCGCAAACATGAACACCGATGCGATCGCTCCTGCCAGATCGAACAGCAGCATCCTATGCCCGAACATCGTGGAGTACGGGCTGCGTAAAATAGCAAGGTTGCCGACGATCAGCAGAATACGAATCTCAGTAGGACCGAAGATGCCCTGCGATAGTTGAAAGTGCGACAACGTATACGTCGCCAGATAACTCTCACTCGCCAGCAGCAGAAACGCGATCAGCATAGCGATTGCAATCTGCCAATGTACGAACCCCGAGAAGCCAAGTCCGCACATCAGCGCGACCGCCCCGAAGACATCGATCATGTGATCCACATAAAACCCATAGCGAGGCCGCTGTTGGCAGCGCACGCGGGCCAACGTTCCATCCATGCTGTCTCCAAACCAGTTCAGCACCAGGCACAGAATCACCAGCAGTAGCGCATAGCGGTTCGTTCGCGACAACGCATAGCCGACCCCTGCTCCAATCTGCGAGCACAGGCCAAGCAGGGTAAGTTGATCCGAGCTCACCCAGCTTGGCGCACGAGAGGCCATCCACTGCAGCGCCCGCTTCTCGAGTGCAGCGGTCAACGCCTCATTCACCCGACGCGCCTGCTTAAAGTTCACTTCGCTCTTCGTTGTGACTGCTTGGATATTCATCTTTTGTCCTTTCTAAAATGGGCGGTATGCCGGGCAACGCTTTCCTATCTCCGAAGCGCGCTGCATGCAGAGCGCAAGGTGAACTCCAGTGACTCACGCGGAATGCTCTCCACGAAGGGCCCGACCGCCCAGCCGAGGCCAGTAGGTACGGACCGTGTGAGCGAGACGGCCTCGATCTGCAGGTAAAGGCCGCCGTCCCGCTCTTCGTAGCTCCAATACGTGTTCAGTCGCCAAAGAAAGCCGTGCTCCTCGTTCGCGCTGAGCGAGCGCTCGGCGCGAGTGCCCGGCGACGCGATCTCGACAATCCGCGTGCTCCGCGAAACGCTGTAGCCGTGCTGCGCATCCAGGTGCCCAGACCTGATGTCGTACGTCGTGTCCATCACCACCGTGATCACGTGATGCTGGCGCACCCGCATCCATGCCTGCATGTGGTCTCCGTCCTGCCTGAGTATCCTGGCCTGCAGCACCTGCGGAGAGAAATTCTGCGGATACGCGTTGAAGTCCCGCATCAGCCGCTCGAAGTCCGCGGCCTTCGCTCCGGGAGCAAACGCCGTTCCGCGCCAGTGGTGCAGCAGCGCTCCCGAGAAATCGGCACTCACAGAAGGCGTAAGCTGCTCAATGATCAGCTCGCCCTGGCGCAAACGCACCTCCGCGCTCTTTGGATCCGAAGCCACAGGGGCCAGAAACGCCCTCCCTGACCTGTGCTGCTGCGCAAGCCGCGCCTCCACCGACTTGCTATACGAGTCGAAGGCTGAGACCGCGGCGGCCGTAGGCTCTCCCACCAAAACTCGTGGCACTGCTATGAAGAACAACAGGCCACAGACTACAGTCAGCTTTCTCGAAGGGGTGAAGCAGTGAGTCATCATGCGTCCCATCCTGCCTTCTCTGAGCCCCGGAAGCAATGCATGGGACCTCACCCAGGGGTCAATGTTCCTCACGGTGCAAGTCATAGCAAACATTTGGTTTCCAAAGATCTCTCACGGACGAATCACCTTGAATCAGGCGTTGTGTTCGATACACTGAACTCCAGACATGCCCGACACAAGGCCACCCACGCGCTATCGCTTCGGAGTCTTCGAAGCAGACTCCACTACCGGAGAGCTGCGCCGGCGGGGGGTCCGCGTGAAGCTGCACTCCCAGCCCTTCCAACTCCTCTTCCTCCTATTGCATCGACCCGGCGAGGTGTTGACGCGAGAAGAAATCTGCCGAGAACTCTGGCCCAACGACACCTTCGTCGACTACGAACACGGCGTCAACTCCGCCGTAAATCGTCTCCGAGAAGCCCTTGGAGACAACGCGAGCAATCCAAGATTCGTCGAAACACTGGCACGTCGCGGCTACCGCTTCCTCGCCCAAGTGGAGCAAATCCCGCTGTACCCCATCGCTACGTCAGGCGCCTCCTCCTCAGCGCCTGTCCCAGCTCCAACCGTGGACGACGCACTGGTAGCTCCCCCGGAGACGAAGACCCGATTCCTCGACCACGTCTTAGCCACGCCAGAGGATCTGCCCAAGACTTCGCATGCGATGGTGCAGACACTCTTCGTCCTGCTACAGCTCATGTACGTGGGTTTTTACGTCGGAGCGTTAGCCAACCTGCCGGAGATCCACGAGCTTCTCTCGCCGCTGCCCTATGCCACCCAGACCTTCACCCTGATGCTCGTAACGGCCACTCTCCTCATTCCAGTTCGCATCTTCCTGCTCAGCGCCGTGCTCTTTCACGCGCCCGGAATGCAGGAAAAATTTCTGAAACTCTGGTGGTTCCTCCTGCCACTGGATGTGCTGTGGTCTCTCGCTCCCTTCCTGCTGCTGCATCACATGAATTACGGGTTGGCGCTGGCATGCATGACCCCTCTCGTCTATTCGCCCTTTGCGCAGCGCTCCCTCATCCTGATGGGCGCAGGCAGCATGAACCAGGAGGTCACGTCTGCTATCCACTGAGGTGTCGCATAGCAGTCAATGGTTCGTCGCTCTGCGTACCGATTCGTACCCCAAAGCGCCGTCTACGTCAGAATGCTCTCGAATTACTTCTGAGTGGTCTGCGATACGGAATCTCTCTCTCGCACGGGCTCGGCAAGGCACTCCGTCATCGTTCATGAAAGTCGAGCGGTCTCAACCGGTCGGTGCAACACGAACGTAGAGTTCATTCGCCAAAGATCAAAAACGCCGCCCTCAAACCAGTTGCGACGCCAACTCCCGGCGAGCATTGTTAAACGAACAGGCCCATGCCGCGCCCCATAAAATACGCCAAATCCACGAAGGCCGCCAGACCAGGTAAACCGGCGAGCAAGGTCCCCTATCCCTTCGTCCTCGACGCGCTCGAGCTTCTCCACCCCGAGGTCCGCCGCATGTTCTCCGGCTTCGCCATCTATTCCGGCAACCTCCTCATCCTCATGCTCCGCGACCGCCCCACCCTCCGCCGCGACTTCCCGTCCCTCCGCCGCATCGAGTTGCTGGAAGACAAGATCAGCCACTGGCTCCTCATCCCCTCCGACTGCCCCACCTTCGAGCAGGAATCCCTCCACGCCTGCAACCTTCTCCTCCGCCGCGACCCCCGCCTCGGCCGAATCCCCAAACCCCGCCGCTAGCACCGCCCGCCTTCCCCGCGGGCACCCGCCACTCGCGCAGGAGCCGTCAAGCGCCCAACCTCACCCCACCCCCAATCACTTCCCAATGCAGAACGTCGAAAAGATCCGCGCTAGAATATCGTCCGGCGTGGTCGTGCCCGTTAGCGAGTCCAGCGCCCGGAGCGCCGTATGCAGATCCAGCAGGATCACCTCATGCGGCAGCCCCGCCTCGTTCGCCGCCGCCGCCCCACCCAGCCCAGCCAGTGCCGCCGTCACCGCCTCCTGCTGCCGAAGCGTATTCAGCGCCCCCGTCTCCGCCAGCGCCCCCGCCGCCCCCAACTGCTCCAGGATCGCTGCCCGCAACGCCTCCAGCCCCTCTCCACTCACCGCGCTCGTGCCAATCGCCCCCGCCGCCAGCTCACCCAACCCTCCGGCCAGCAAGTCGATCTTGTTCTGAATCAATAGATGCGGCCGCCCTGCCACCGACTCCCTCAGCCGCAACTCCTCCTCCGTCACCGCCAACGTCGCGTCGTGGACCAGCAGCACCAGGTCAGCATCCGCCAGCGCCTCCTGCGACCGCGCCATCCCGTGCTGCTCGGCCAAATCAATCGCCGCCTCCTCCAGCTCTCCCGCCGCCGCCCGCAGCCCCGCCGTATCAATCAGCCGCAGCGGAATCCCTCCCAGCGCCATCGACTCCTCCACCGTATCCCGCGTCGTCCCCGGCATCGCCGTTACAATCGCCCGCTCCCTCTCCAGCAGCCGATTAAACAGCGATGACTTCCCCGCATTCGGAGGCCCAATCAGCGCAATCGCCGCCCCGTCCCGCAGCAGCTGCCCTCGCCGAAACGTCGCCGCCAGCCTCTCCAGCGGCTCCCGTGCCGCCCCAATCCCCGCCGCAATCTCCGCCGGTGCAACCACCTCCACGTCATCCAGCTCCCCCGACGCGAAGTCCATCCCCGCCTCCAGCAGCGTAATCAGCCGCAGCAGCGCCTCCTTCATCGGAGCAATCCTCCGCGAAAGCGCCCCTCCCATCTGCTGTGCCGCCACCCTCGCCTGGTCCAGCGTCTGTGCCGAGATCAGGTCGTGTACCGCCTCCGCCTGCGTCAAATCCAGCCGCCCCGCTAGGAACGCCCTCTGCGTAAACTCCCCCGGCCCCGCCAGCCGAACCCCCAGCCCCAGCTTCGCCCCATGCTCCAGCGCCCCCCGAACCATCGCCTCCAGCACCACCGGAGACCCATGCGCCGTAATCTCCACCACCGTCTCCCCAGTATACGACTGCGGAGCCAGGAACGCCGTCACCACCGCCTCGTCAATCGTCCTCCCCGAATCCTCGGGGTCCAGCACCCCAACCCTCCGGGCGCGCCCATGTTCCACCTCGCCCCTCCCCCGCACCAGCAACTCCGCAATCCGCAGCGCCTCCGGCCCGGACAGTCGCACCATCCCTATCCCGCCCCTCCCCGGAGGAGTCGAGATCGCCACGATCGTCTCTGCCCTCGAGCCATCCCCTCCCATACCCAGCCACCCTCCCCGCCAACTCAATTTCCTGACGCCTACCTAATATATAGATACGCCGAAACCATATTGATGCAGATACAGAGAACGCCCCTCTCTATTGATGTAGCTAAATCCCATCCCCACAACGCCATCCGCACCCCACCCACTCCACCCCTGTAGCTGCCTCACCCCTCCCTCCATGCGCTATTCAGGAGCCCAATCGGGATCTAATTACCTTTTGCTGTAGCCAGTCCTCCAGATTTTGGTAGACATCTCCTCTTCCTGGCCTCTTCAATATCTTCACAGGCTATTCATCTCCAATAAATCCAGCATTAATCCTGGGGTAGGCCCCTTTGGTCTCCAGCGTGCATGCAAAGTTACTGCACTAGCATACCCAGGAGAAGAACTCATGACCTTCACATTTCTGCGGAGAGCCGCCCAGACTCTGGTACTCGCCGCAATCTTTGGCCTGACGTTCCAGGCCGCCTATGCGGTCGACACCAACGGTCGTATCAAGGGAACCGTCACCGATCCCACCAGCGCCGTTATCGCAGGGGCCAACGTCACCGCGACCAACCTCCTCACTGGCGTCAAATATACGACCGTCTCCCAGAAGGATGGCGGCTACTTCTTCGCTCAGCTCCCCATCGGCTCCTACAAGATTACCGTTGCAGCTCCCGGCTTCAAGACCTTCGAGGCCAGCGGCATCACCCTCCAGATCGATCAGGAATACGTTGAGCCCGTCAAGCTGACCGTCGGCGACACCTCCGAGGTCCTCGCCGTCTCCGCCGACGCCATCCAGGTCAACACCACCGACATGCAGCTCAACAACGTCGTCGGAGCCAAGCAGATGGTTGAGCTCCCCGACATCAGCCGCAGCTTTACCCTCTACGAGACCATCCAGCCTGGCGTCCAGGCCTCCAACGACCGCTTCGGCAGCTACTCCGCCAACGGTGCCGAGACCCAGCAGTCCAGCTATCTCATCAACGGCGCTGACGCCAACGACCTCCCGCTCAACACGGTCGGCCTCAACCCAAACCTCGATGCCATCGCCCAGTTCAACCTCGTCACCGGCCCCCTCAATGCAGAGTATGACCGCAACTCCGGCGGCATCGTCAGCGCCACACTCTCCTCCGGTACCAACCAGTTCCATGGCGACGTCTTCGAGTTCTACCGCGACACTTTCCTGAACACCGGCGGCTACTTCAACAACGTTGCGGCAACCCCCACGGTTCCCCAGCACAAGCTGGTCACGCCCTATCACCAGAACATCTTCGGAGCCACGCTCGGCGGCCCCATCCTCAAGGACAAGCTCTTCTTCTTCGGCGCCTACCAGGGTATCCGCCAGCGCGTCCCGAACAATAACAGTCCGGCCCAGACCACCGTCTTCTCCGCCGCCCAGCTCGCGGGTAACTTTTCCAACGACTTTGATCCCAACAATCCGCTGGGGTATGCCTTCTCCTCGGCGCCTATCCCCGGCACGCTCACCAGCATCCCCAACTGCGCCCCCGGCATGACCTGGTCTGCTTGCGCGACGGCCAATAACGGTGTCTTCCCCACCACCGCCTTCAATCCCATCGCCGCGGCCCTCGTCGCCAAGTATGTGCCCGCTGCCAACCAGGGCACCTACGGCTACGTCTTCAGCAACATCACGGCCTCCTCCACCAACCAGTACATCGGCAAGATCGACTTCTCCCCCACGACGAAGGATCAGTTCTACTTCATCTGGATCAATGAGAAGCTGACCTCAACTTCCACGACGCCCTTCACTGGTGCCACCCTTCCCGGCTTCGGTGAGATCGACGGTCACGTAGACAACCAGTTCACCTTTGACTACGTTCACCAGATCAATGCCACTTCCGTCAACGACTTCGCCGTTCACTACACTCGCTTCAATGACGCCATCGTGAATCCACAGAATATCGTCGATCCGGCCAGCCTGGGCTTCTCCATCCATCCGGAAGATGTCGCCGCAGCCAGTGTGCCTACCATCAACACCGGGTACTTCTCCCTAGGCTTCAGCAGCAACGGTCCTCAGCCGCGTATCGACCAGACCTACCAACTCGATGACAGCTTCTCCAAGGTCTTCGGTCATCACACGCTGAAGTTTGGCTACGACGGTCAGAAGTTCAACGTCTCCAATCCCTTCTCGGCTAATAATAGCGGTACCTTCAGTTACGGTGCCGGTACCGCCTATGGTTCGGGCGACCCCGGTCTAGACTTCCTGCTCGGTAACCCAGCAGGCTACGCCCAAGGCACCGGTGCCACCATCCAGGCCTATGCGTTCCTCAACTACTTCTACGCGCAGGACACCTGGAAGGCCACCGACGCCCTCACTCTCAGCTACGGTATGGGCTATCAGATCGATACCCCTCTCCATAATCAGCAGTATGGTGGTGAGGCCATCAATTGCTTCATCCCCGGCGAGCAATCCACCATCTTCCCCACCGCCCCCACCGGCATCGTCTTCCCCGGCGACCCCGGTTGCACCAACACGGCCCAGGCCACCACGCGGTATACCGACTTCGGACCCCGTCTTGGCTTTGCCTGGGCGCCTGACTTCGGTGTCCTCTCGGGCGGCAGTGCTCACAAGCTCTCCATTCGTGGCGGCTTCGGTATCTACTACAACCGTACCGAGGAAGAGACCTCGCTCAACAACCTTCAGACCGCACCCTTCGGCATCTCTTCTGCCGGTGCTGGTGACTTCGGTGCCCAGGCTCCCGGCTTCGCCAATCCGTACCAGGATCTGAATGCTGGTACTGTGTACACCAACAAGTTCCCCTATACCTTCCCCACCAAGGGCCAGAAGATCGACTTCTCCCTCTTCGAGCCGCTTGCTCCTAATACCTACGACAAAAACTTCCGTTCGCCTTCCTCTGAGAACTTCCAGCTCACGGTCGAGCGCGAGTTCCCCTCCCACGTAATTGCCCGCGTCAGCTACGTAGGCGCTCTGGGCCACCACAATCAGGTCACCTACAACGGCAACCCGATCACTCAGGCTGGTCACGATGCTTGCCTCGCGGATACGGTGAACTGCGGCAGCCCCAGCACCTCTGGGTATCGCAACCTGCAGGACTACTTCTACACCAGCCACACGCAGTTCGGCATCATCGATCCCATTACCGGGATCCCTGCTTTCCCGGTGGTTGGCGTAGTTACCTCAGAGGGTTCGTCAAACTACAACTCCCTCCAGGCCAGCGTGCAGAAGGGTCTGTCCCACGGTCTCGAGTTCCAGCTCAGCTACACGCTGGCTCATTCGCTGGATGATGCGTCCAGCTACGAGAACGCAGGATATGGCGGTTCGACTCGCGGCTACAACCAGTTCAACAAGAGCCTCAACTACGGTAACTCAGCCTTCGATGCTCGTCATCGGCTGGTATTCGCTCCCATCTACACGGTTCCCGTACTCTCTGGCCACAGCGCCTTCAGCCCGATTAACCTCGCACTCTCGGGTTGGCAGATCAGTGGTATCTCCGCGATGGCTACTGGCTTCCCGTTCGATATCTCCTACGGCGGAGGTTCCTCCAACTCCCTCTGGTGCTCTTCGAACTTTGCCTTCTATGCCTGCCCGGATGAGCCTAACCAGACCGGTACGATCGCTCGCGCTGATCCCCGCAAATTCGTTCCGGGAACCAACCGCACCCGCTGGTTCACCGCCAACGCCTCCGGCCTCTCGCAGGCTCCTCTCGGTCAGTTCGGTAATGAGAGCCGCAACCGCTTCCACGGTCCTGGCAGCATCAACACCAACCTGATCATCGCCAAGAACTTCAACCTTCGTGCCGACGGCTCCATGCGCCTCCAGATTCGTATGGAGAGCGACAACGTCTTCAACCACACCAACTTCAACAACCCCTCCGGCACTGTTACCAGCACCACCAACGGCGAGACTCTCACCACTCCGGGAACTCTCTCCTACGGCGCTGCAGGTCAGATCTCGACGGCTGGACCCGCTCGCCAAACCCAGCTGGCTGCGAAGTTCTACTTCTAACCAGACGACAGTTTGTCTGAAAACTCAAGAGGCACCCTTCGGGGTGCCTTTTTTTTGTCCCATTTTGTCTCTGCAACCCGAACCTTCCCTCAGTCACGCCACTTGCAGCCCAAAACCCCCCTGAAACAGCACAAAAACACTAGAATTCGATGCCCCTTTGAGCCAAAATCCCCTTTTGATAGGCATGTTTCACCTCCCGCATCTCCGTAACCGTATCCGCCATCTCCACAAGCACCGGATGAGCATTTCGGCCCGTTAAAATGACATGCAGCATCTCCGGACGGCGTCGCAAAACATCCGCAACTCGTTCAGGATCAAGCATTTTGTACCCAATGGCATAGTTGATCTCGTCCAGCACAATCAGGTCCCAATCGCCCGAAAGAATAGCCGCCGCAGCCTCTTCCCACGCTGTTTCGACCATCCGCAAGTCCTCCGGATCGGCCTCCGCCCCCCCCACCTTCACAAACCCGCGACCCATCTGCCGCATCACGTAAGTAAAGCCGGTTGAACCACTTAGCGCCTCCGCAGAGTCCAGCTCCCCATAGTGCCAGGAGCCCTTAAGGAACTGCAGCACCAACACCCGCATCCCATTCCCCGCCGCCCGAAACGCCGTTCCTAGCGCCGCCGTAGTCTTCCCTTTACCCGCGCCCGTATTGATCAGAATCAGCCCGCGACGTGAGTCGTCCGGGCCCTGTTGTAGGTCAGTCATGAGCCTAGACTACTTCAAAACACGGGGCTTATGAACAAAACCCTCTAATGGCCGCTATGGTATGGATGCCCCGCGCGAATTGTGAGTGCGCGATAAATCTGCTCTGCCGCCACAACCGCAGCCAGCTCATGGGGCAGCGTAATCCTTCCAAACGCAATCGTGCGGTCAGCCACAGCCAGAGCGGTCGCGGACCATCCATCCGCCGGCCCTATGGCTAATATAAGTAGTTGAATACCAGTATCTTGCAGTGCCCCGACCGTAGCGGCAAGCTCCTCCGAACTGAGCTGTTTGCCCCGGCTATCAGCCAGCAGAAGTGCTGGTCGAGTCCGTGCCGTGGCCTCCGATGCAAACTCCAGGAGCTTACTCTCCGCAGAAAACATGCGCAAAGTGCAAGGCACATAGCGAGTGGCCCGCCCAAGATAATGCTGGACAAGCTCCCCCGCCGGCCCACCAGGCACCGATCGGTGTGACGACACTATAGCTAGAAGGATTTTCATTCAAGCTGTCAATATAAGCTAAGAATATTTATTCCAATCTTCATATTTGTATCAATGGAATGGAATTCTCAAGAGCCGCTGAGCACTCCAAATTCTCTCATATCCCTGCATTTATATAGAAACCATGATTGGCCATCCAACTGCAATGGGGAATGCATTCCATAAACGTGTGAACGCCACCAAATCAAGGTGGGGTACAGGAGCCCTGAGTGACTTTCAAGAAGATATTTGTATTCCTCGCAATGTTGATTGTAACGACTCTCTGCTTTGCTCAAGAGACGACAGGCTCGCTTCAGGGGGTCATTAAGGATCCCTCGGGTGCCATCTTACCTGGGGCCAAGGTAACCGTTACAACACCGAGCTTGGTCGGTACCAAGTCGGAACTCACTGACAGTAAGGGCTATTACCACTTCTCGAACCTCCCTCCTGGCAGCTATACCATCATTGTCGATGCTACTGGCTTCAAGACGCTGAAGCGCACGGGCCTGGATCTTGAGGTCGGTCACTCCCCGACCCTGGACCTGAGTTTACAGGTAGGTTCTGCGAGCGAGACGGTTGATGTGACTGCAGAAAACGCACCGCTAATCGATGTAACGTCAACCACCACCTTGACGAACGTCACTTCCGATGAAATTGCTTACGTGCCACGCGGGACCTCGTTCCAATCTGTCATTCAATTCGCTCCGTCGGCGCGTAACGAACCCCTGATGGGTAATACGACCACGAATGGCAGCGGCAGTGTTTCGCCGGGTAACGGTAGCAATGGCCAGTCCTTCGGCTATTCCATTGCCGGCGCATCGGACTCTGAGAACTCCTATCTCGTGGAAGGTCAGGAGACGGCCAACCTGATTGGTGGCTACTCCCACACGAACGTTCCCTTCGACTTCATTCAAGAGGTCGAGATCAAGAGCTCGGGTGTACAGGCTGAATATGGTGGAGCGCTCGGTGGCGTTGTCAACGTCATCATGAAGAAGGGTTCACCTCACTATCACGGCTCGGTCTTCATGCAGTTTGAAAATCAGGCACTGGATGGCGGGCTCAATGCCTTCGCTCGCTACGATCCGTCGAGCAGCATCGCCAAGACCGACTGGACTGGCTCCACCAGTGGCTATCAGGGTTATAGCGATGCGACCTACCAGAACTATCAACCCCAGAAGCCTAAGACCAGTGATATCTTTCCGGGCTTCACGCTCGGTGGGCCGCTTGTTCCTTACGGCAAATGGCGCGACAAGCTGTTCTTCTTCGTCGGCTTCAATCCGCAGTTGACCCGCTACGAGAATACGGTCAACTACGGCCCAGCGTCACTTGGCAACCCCGCAGTCGGAGTGCTTCCGTTCAGCCAGAATACGGACACGTACTACACCACAGCGCGTGTCGATGCGCAGGTCACCAAGAAGATTCGCGTCTTCGGCTCCTGGCTCTACCAGTTGCAGAAGCAATATGGCGAGAATCTGCCCCAGGCAGACTCAACCCAGGGCTACTACAACACCGCATCCGGGAACAGCCCCGCGAACTATGCGCACACGCTCGGCTTTGACGCACCCAATACGACAGTGAATACGGGCGCGGATATCACGATCACCCCGAGCATCGTCTCGACTACGCGCTTTGGATATTACTTCGAAAACTATCATGACTTCGGCTACCCGCAGGGCGGCGTTGTCTATGGTTTCCAGACGAGCGGTGTCGGTGCCAAAGAGGCAGACGGTACCCCGATTCCTTCCACTTCGCCGCTTTATCAGAACCAGGGATACCAGAGCGGTCCTCTCGTTCAGCAAACAAACTTCAACTCCAGCAAGGCCATCGAGGTGGATCAGGACTTCTCCTGGTACAAGAGTACAGGCCTCGGAACACACAACTTCAAGTTTGGCTACCAGTTGAATAGAAATTCGAATTTGATTCAGCAGGTATACAACGAGCCTTACTTTCAGGTGTTCGCTGGGCAGTCCGCTTTCTACTCCCCGGGAAGCCCGGAGGGTGTGGCGAATTGTGCCACACAAAAGTACGTCAACTCGACAGGTGGTTGCGAAGGCCAATTCGGTTACGTGACGGTTTATGACTTCGGAACCGGTGGCAAAGCGATTGCTTATGACAACGGCTTCTATGGTCAGGACTCCTGGACAATCGGAAAGGGAGTAACGCTGGACTACGGTCTTCGGTTAGAGAAGGAATATCTCCCCGGCGAAGCGGTTGGAAACGGAGCTCCTGCAAAGCCAATAAACTTCGGTTGGGGCGACAAGATCGCGCTCCGCGTGGGCGGAGCGTGGGATGTCTTCCAGAATGGCAAGGTGAAGGTGTTCGGCGGATATGGTCAGTTCTACGACCAGATGAAGCTCAACGTTGCTATCAGTTCGTTTGGTGGCCAGTACTGGAACAATTGCACCTACACACTCAATACGGATCAATTGAGCTCGATCGTTCCGCAGTTCAATAGCAGCAGCCGCTATTGCCCAAGTGGCAATACCTCTACGCAGGCCCTCTTTGCGGGTGGTACGACGCCTCCTGGTCTATCCTTCATCGAGAACCTCAACCAGCGCGCGTTCCCGACCACCTGCTCCACCTGCAGCTCACAGCAAGAGGGAGTAGCTCCTGGTCTCAAGCCTTACGAGCAGCACGAGGCTCTTGCCGGAGTCGATTACCAACTCAGCCGCACGCTGGCGCTCGAAGCTCGCTATGATAGGCGTCGGCTTGACCACGTGATTGAAGACGCGGCCGTCTATAACAACCAGGTGGGCGAGACCTTCGTTATTGTGAATCCAGGGCAGGGTGCAAACGCGTCCATTTCGAGCTACTGCAACTTCCTCTATGGCACGGGTAATGCCGGTTGCGTACCTCCGGTTGGAACCAGTCTCCCTTCTACGAACCCGGCTGCGGCCCGCAGCTATGACGGAGTCGAATTCCGCCTGCAGAAGGCCGTCAGCAATCATTGGGCAGGGCTCTTCTCGTACACGTACAGCAGGCTTCGCGGCAATTACACCGGTCTTACCAGCTCAGATCTTTCGGATGGTGGTAGTGGTGGACGCAATTCGCCAAACAACAGCCGTGCGTTTGACGAGCCGTACTTCCAATACAACTCGTTTGGTCAGTCATCGAGCGGCCTCTTGCCGACCGATCGTCCCAATACGTTCAAGGGCAATGCCTACTACCAGCTGAAGTGGCTGCGTAACTTCACCACGAACTTTGGTATCTTCCAATACTTTTACCAAGGCTCGCCCAACACCAGCTACACGGATGTAGGCCTCAGCTTCAATGCATTCCCCGTCAAGCCGTTCAACTGGGGCAAGTGGGCAGACATTACCCAGAACCTGAATAACGGTGCTGTTACTGTCAGCAAACCCTATACCTACCGGAACCCCTGGTACATCGAGTCTGATCTTCAAATCGACCAGGAGTACCGGATCACCGACAGCATGTCTGTGAAGTTCTCTGCCACAGCGACGAACGCGCTCAACCAGCACGCCGTCACGGCAGTCTACTCGCAGATCGATTCCGCCTACGAAGGAAATCAGTACATTACACCGAATGGCCAGAGTCTCGGTGGAGATGGCACAACGAATAACCCGGGCGGACTGGCATTCTACAGCGCAGCCACCAAGCCGTACGACATGCAGACCGCTTTGAATGGTATTCCGGTGAATGGTGAACCTACCAATAGCCAGGGCGGACCAGAGACGATCAACAGCCAGTATGGCAAGCCGCTGTACTACCAGCATCCACGCGGCATTCGTCTACAGGCAACGTTCAGCTTCTAACCACAATTCGGTCTCGATCGTGACCGATTGCGACTGGTTGTTTAGCTTGAGCAGGGAGCGGATTCGTCCGTCTTCCTGCTTTTTCCTTTGGGACGAGATGTAAAGAGAGGAATAAAGCCAGACGGCAAAAGAGCCCTCGGGAAACCGAGGGCTCTTTGAGTTGGAAACCAGCATCGTAAGGATCATCCGGTCGGAGGAAGTTCACTGCTGCAGAGGACAGTGGCTACTTCTTTGCTGCCTTCTTGACCGCTGTCTTCTTGGTGGCCGCTGCCTTGGATGGAGTTTTCTTTAGGGCAACTTTCGCAGGGACCACTGTCTTCTTTGCAGGTGACTTCTTGAATGCCACCGTCTTCTTCGCAGAGGCCGACGTCGCCTTGCTGGAGGCGAGCTTCTTCGTTGCGACGGGTGCCGGCTTTGTCGCAGAGACCTTCTTCGGAGCGACCGTCTTCTTCGGTGCGGCGGGCTGCACCTTCGCCGCAGGCTTCTTGCTCGTTGCAGGCTTCTTACGTGTGGCAGCAATTGCAGCTTTGATCTCGGCATTGAGCTCAGCGATGCTCAGGACGGTGGCAGATTTACGCAGCCGTTCGAGGCCGTAGAAGGCGCGCTTCTCGGCAGAGAATACATGGACAATAAAGTCGACGTAATCCATGAGGATCCACTCGCCCTGACGGCGTCCCTCGACGGAGTTGGGATACGTCCCGAAGTCACGCTTGAGTCGACTCTCGATCTCGTCCGTGATGGCGACGTTCTGGCGATCACTCATGCCGGTGCAGATGAGGAAGTAATCCGTGAGACCGCTCTCGGAGGGATCGAGAGCCAGGATACGAATATCTTCAGCCTTCTTGTCCTCGCAGGCCGCTGCCGCAGCGGCGAGGAGTTGCTGAACCTGTTGCTTCTTGTTGCTTGCCATAGGACTCCTTGTGCAATCTCAATGGTAGCGCAGGCGCGGGCCGCGGCGTGTTGTTGTTTGCCCCAGGTTGACGGCCAGGGTTCGTGGCCCATGGTTCAGGACCCGTACAGATGATGACGCCGTATGTACCGAAGAAGCTCCGCAGGCAGTAGGCCTGAGCAGTCAGACCCCTCGTGAAGCAACGCTCGAATGTCAGTGGCGTTGGCGGGCTCGTGTACGCCGCTTACCCAATGAATACGCTGCTGCTGGTCCGGCGTAAGGCGGAGCGTATCGATCGCTTGAAGCGACACGTTGGGACGGCTGACGACGACCCACTCGGCGAGATTGAACAGTGTCTCCGGCGACCGCCAGCGGGGCATCCCGAGGAACGCATCGGCACCAATGATGGCAAAGAGTGTGTCCTTGGGATCTAACGTGTCGCGAAGCCGCATGAGCGTGTCGACGGTGTAATTTGGCATCGCGCCGGGGAGCGGAGCATCGAGCGGGGAGGCCTCGAAGCGAGGCGAAGTGTCAGCAGGTTGGAGGTCGCACAGGAGAGATACCATGGCTAGCCGATCCTGATAGGAGGCAGCGGCGCCGTCAGGCTTAAGCGGCTGCTGTGCGGTGGGAACAAACAAGACCCGGTCAAGGGAAACTGCCTTCGCAGCCGCACGCGCAACCGCGAAGTGTCCGAGGTGGGGTGGGTCGAAACTGCCGCCGAAGAACCCTATTCGCATGATGGCTGATTGTAGCGTCATCGCCCATCGCCACGAACTGATTCCTCACCGATGGAGCTGGAAGTGAGCGCGGTGAGCAATCAGGCCCAGACTTCGGGAAGCACCATACCTCGAAGACCACGGGAGCGAGCTGCCTACCGTCAGGCAGCCCGCTCCGAGGCTCAATTAGCGATGACCACCGCCACCGCCATGGAATCCACCTCCGCCACCGCCGTGGAATCCGCCTCCACCACCGTGGAATCCACCGTCGCCATGGAATCCATTGCCGCCACCATGGAATCCACCTCCGTCACCGCCGCGGAATCCGCCTCCTCCGTAGCCGCCGTGCTCTCCTCCGTAGCCACCGCGGAATCCTTCACCGTAGCCTCCATGCTCGCCGCCGTAGCCTCCACGGAATCCATCACCACCCCAGCCCCAGCCGCGGCCATCGTCATCGCCGCGAAAGCCGTAGCCACCAATGCCGATGCCGAATCCGTAGGGATAGCCGTACCCGTAGTTGGGATATGCATAGCCGTACCCGTAGGGGTAGCCGTATCCGTAGCTCGGATAGGCATAGGTGACTACCCCTCCATCGTCGTCATCGCCCTCGTCATCGTCGTCTGAGACGAGAGTGTAGTTGGGGGCGGCGCTGTCGGCATAGGCGGGCTGACTGTCGGGGTCGTTTGCTTGAGCGTTTGCATAGGCGGATTGCGCTGCGTCCGCGTTCGCCTGGCCTGCGCTGCTGGTGTCTTGGCTGACACTTGCGGATTGGCCAGCACCGGGACTGGTGTTCTGATCTGCGGAATTAGCCGGAGGAGCGACGCGTACGATCGGTGCCGCCTGGGCTTGGGTGTATGTGGTATTTCCTGTGACCGCTGGGTGAGCGGTCTGCGCAAGAGAGGTTGCAGCAGCCGCGGACAGAGTGGCCAGGGCTAGAAGGAGAACGTTGCGCCTGGACATAATCAATACCTCGCTTTGTATTAATCCCAAACCGAACGAAATGTTGCGGTGAGCGATGGCCCGTACCGATCCCAACCCAAACAAGAAGGGCGTCCAAGCCTACTTGGACGCCCTTCGTTGCTGCAGTTTCTCATGCGACGGTTAGCGGTGGCCGCCGCCGCCCCCACCGCCGCCGTGAAATCCTCCACCGCCGCCACCGAAGCCACCACCGCCGCCGCGGAATGATCCTCCACCACCTCCGCGGAATCCACCGCCGCCATGGAAGGTACCACCACCACCGCCACCGGCGCGCGGCCCACGGCCGCCGTGACCGTATCCGCCGTGACCCCAGTATCCGCGCCCGTAGCCGTATCCGCCGCCGTAGAATCCTCCACCATAAAAGCCACCGCCGTAGAACCCGAGGCCAAATGGATAAAATCCGTAGGGATAGCCGTAGAAGTTGTCAAAGCCAAGGCCAAACCCAAAGCCATAGGGATATCCCAGGTAGGGCCCGAATCCGCCATAGCCTGCATAGCCACCGCCTACTGCATCCCCATAGCCGCCACCGTCGTCTGCATAGCCGGAGCCGCTGGCCATACCCCCCGGAGGCAGGGCGTACGGCACCAGATCCGCACGCGCTTCAAACGGGTCAAACTCAAACGGCTTCGGCTTGGGGGAGCCGAAGACCAGAGCGTGATCTTCCTTTAGTTTGATGGACTTCTGGCTAGTTCCTGGGTAGGCGAAGGCCTCACCCTTGAGCACCCGAACGGTGTTGGTCTCGGCGTTGAAGGTGTAGAAGCCGTCCTTGACGATGGCGGTTTGGCCGCCAGGGAGGTCTACCAGGATTTGGGAGTGGGCGGCCGGGAGGTGGACGCTGATGTTGGCGACGCCGTGGGCGACGCGGAGCTCGGTATTTTCAGGAGCGATGCTGATGGCGTTGACGGTACTGTTCTTGCCGACGCGGAGGAAGACTCCGGTCGAGGCCTGAGCGCTGGCTGTGTCGTTGCCGGGGGAGATGACCTGGCCGGTGGTGAGGGGCTTGGTGTAAGTCTCTTCACTGGCGGTAGTTAGGGGAGTGCGTACGATCGGAGCGGGCTGAGATTGCGTGGTCTGGGAGTTGACGGTAGAGCTGGCTGGAACCGCTGGGGACGCGGTCTGCGCGAGGGAAACAGCGGCAGTTGCGGACAAAGTGGCCAGGGCGAACAGGAATGCAGTGTACCTCGGCATATCGAAACCTCTGCATACGTAGACGTGATTTTGAGGACAACGTTGCGGTGTGGGGGACTGGAGGGGCGGGTTTTGGTGCGCGCTCAGTCGGGGTTAGGGCTGCAAACCGCGTGACTGAGGGAGGGTACGGGTTGCGCAGGTTACAAAATGAACCAAATCAGCGAATTATGTCGTCTACCGCTCCAGACACCCGAGTCTATGAGAGGGTATTTCCGGGCAAGGGACGGAGGATGCGATGAAGTTTTGGGTAGCTGTTTTGGGTGTGGTGGGAATGGGGTTTGGGATGGCGGGGGCGCAGGTGTCGGCGAGGACCGCTCCGGCGACGGTGGCGGCGTGTGGGGTGATGTCGCAGAACTTCAAAGTCCATTCGGGAGCGGTGCCGCGGTCGGCTGCCCAGGTGCCAGAGGGGAAGGCGATGATTTACCTGGTGGAAGATATCGTGCAGATACCGCTGAATACTCCGACGCTGCGGGTGGGGATGGACGGCAAGTGGGTTGGGGCTACGCGGAGCCATACGTACCTGAGTCTGGTGGTCGATCCGGGAGTGCATCACTTGTGCGTGAGCGTGCAGGGGTTTACGGTGGAGACGCTGGAGAATGGGATTACGCTGCATCGGTTGGAGGTGCAGGCAGGCAAGACCTACTATGTGCGGATGCGCGAGACGATGAGCCGGAATCCGTCGCTGGATTTTGTGGATATGGTGGATGAGGATGAGGGCCAACTGTTGCTGCAGACCTCGGTACCCGCCGTGTGGCGCGCAAAGTAAGGTCCTTCGCGGACGGCGAGGGGCTTCGCGTGGGGCTCCGGGGTCGGCGTGGGGCTATGGGATTCGTGTCGGCGGCGGGGTTCGTAGGAGGAGAAGTGGTACCGGTCGGGGCGTCGATGCACAGGGGTGTCGGCTAGGTTGGAAGGATGGAACTGAGAGCGTACAGCGGTAAGGCGAAGCGAGGTGGGGGCGGTGGTGCGAGGACGGACGCACGGACGACGGTGCCGGGGTTTATGAACGGGAACCGGCAGAGGACGGTGGCGCGGACGGGGTTTCCGTCGGCGTCGTTTGCCGGGCAGATTATCTACAAGATGGCTTGCGGGGATTGCCGGGAGGAGTATGGGGCGAATGGGTGCGACATCCATTCGCGGCGGTGTCCCAGGTGCCAGGGGGGAGTGGCCGGAGAGGCTCTGCGGGAGGCCGCTCCGGGGCTATTCGAGTCCCACGCGGACGGCGAGGGGCTCCGCGTGGGACTCGAGGGAGAGTAGGTGTGCGAGGTGTTAGTGGGGGTGGAGGGAGGCGCGGACCTTGTCGACGTGGGTGCCATGGACTCGGATGGCTTCGTGGAGGACCTGACTGGTGACTCCGAATTCTTTGGACCAGTAGGCGATGTCGGAGGACATCTTGGGGTTGATCTCTTTGGGGTCGTGGGGGCCGGCGGTGTGTTCTTCGTGGGGGGCGTGGGCTTCGTGGGCTTTGGGTGCGTCGTGGTGCTCGGACATTTGTGAACCTCAACGCGGTTAGATGGCGTAGAGGGGGAGGGCGGCTAGAGTTTGGGGAGGATTTCGGTGGCGAGGGTGTGCTCGGCGGCTTCGTTGTTGGATTTGGTGAAGTTGATGCCGTCGACGGTGATGAGGAGGAGGTGCTTGCCTTTGAGGACGTAGAGGGCGGCGGAGTTGCCGGCGCTGGAGATGTAGAAGGCGTCGGCGGCGAGGCCGGAGACGGGGACGAGGCGGCCGGTGCGGAGCATGGCGTCGCGGAAGGATTTGTAGGAGATGCCGGGGTCTTTGAGGGAGAGGTAGACGCGGGTTTCGGCTTTGGCGTCGGGCCAGGTGCAGTCGGTGGTGCCGTCGGAGGGGGTGCCGGGTTTGCCGTCGAGGACGGGGGTGAGGAGGACGGTCTTGATCTGGAGGGGAGAGAGGAGGGCGCAGGGTGTGGGGGGCTCGGCGTGCGCGGGGCGGGGGGCCGCGAGGGCGGTGAAGGCGAGGGCCGCTGAGACGAGGTACGCTGGGGCGAGGGTGAGGAGACGAGACGTGCGAAGGGTCATTGGGTGGGCGCTCTGAGAGGTTAGATGCTGAGCTCGCGGACGTCGAACTGAGTCGCCCTCCGTGTGGGGTTGTGGCTGGAGGGAAGAGGGCAGTTCAGTCGTTGCGCCCTTCGCTCCGCTCGAGGGCTGCACTCTGGCCTTCCGCAGAGTGCAGCCCACCCATGCCGCAAAAGCGCGTCATGGATGGGGCACCCGGCGATCAATAAGAGTTAGCAGACTATGGTTCGGGCGCGTCGGCAAGTTGCTTTACGGCGGAGCAGAACACATTGAAACTTGGAGATGAATTCCTGTCTATGTCAAAGTTCTGCGATATCGCTTGCGCGGCCTCCATTTTTCTCAATCCGGTCTTGAAATAGCCAGAGCTTCTCGCGACCCTCTCGAACGCTTCCCAAGTGCCTCCCGCAATCTGATCTGAGTATCGGTAGGGTGCCTTTGACGGAATATTGGGATTTAGTTTTGGATAGGCTGCTCGAGCAGCTGTCCAATCACCGAAATACCACGCCTCTAATTCTTCGATAACGATCCTGTTAATGACAGTGTATGGAGCGTTATCAAGCGCTGCCGATCGAGTAACCAAGCCAGCATCTTCGGCGACTAATTCCAACGTCTGCTTAAGTTTCAGGCAATCGTCATCATCCCTATCTACAACCACCAAAATCTTCCAAGTGCTCGGAATAAAGGACGAATAACCCCTTAGCCTGCTTGGCAATTGCTTAAACAAATCGCTCTTCCCTTGATAGACGTAGATTTGAAATCCCACCGAACCAAGGAGCTTAGGGAGTAGCTCACGGAGCGCAAGCTCCATTGAGGGCTCTTCAACTAAGACCTCTAGGTGCTCGATGCTCAAGACTTCGTCCTCATAAGGTTAGTTGGAGCTCCAGAATTGACCAACGGATCTCCCACTCCAAAGCGACCTTCCGACCACAGATTGCCTAATGCGGCACCTGCGGCGACAAACTCTTTGACTCCTTGGATAGAAGAGGCTCTCTCAGCGTGGGTGAAACCCTCGCTGTCTCGATAAAGGACGCGAACTTCGTTAGATCGAATGCTATTGAGAAAAAAAGGAGAATGTGTCGTGACAAACAATTGCGAATGCTCGGACGCAGCTCGGCACTCCTCTGCGAGTCCAGGCAACAGACGCGGATGGAGAAAATTCTCAGGCTCTTCAATCCCAACAAATTGGGGCGATTCGGGATCGTGAAGGATCACGAGATATGAAAGCATTTTGAGTGTTCCATCGGATACGAATTTGGAAAGGACGGGGCGATCAAATGGAGCATCCTTAACCTGTAGCAGAAGGCGACCATCCGGCATAGGGTCTGCGATAACGCTTTCAAGTTGCGGCACTCGCTGACTTAGGGTCTTGAAAATCTTCTCCAGAATATCCGAATGCTGTTCCTTTAAATACTGGATCACATTCGCCAAATTATCGCCGTTCTTACTTAGTCGCTCCTGTGGACCCGCTTCGGGCTGGCCACGGGTATCGTCAATAGAAAGATAAGAAACGTACCAATCCGTGATGAACTCGCGGAGGGCGGCTACCCTCGGATGCTCTTCAAACTGCCCCAACGTATTGACGGCAATTAGATCTGCGGACCGTAAGGTAGTTTCAACCCTCTTGTCAGACTCGTCTGGAGCTTCACCGCTGACGGCTCCGCCGTGTCCCTCTTTGTAACTCAGAAATCGGAAGGGCCGTCCTCGCGAACCTCTTCTCCATTGAAGCCATTCTTCCTTTACAACTGGTCCCCTTATATCTTCGTCAATAGCTAGATGGTATGTAATTAGTGGGCTCTTAGGCTTTTCGCGGTATTTTAGCTCGATAACCACAGGGCCGTCTTGGCCGCGCGTTTTTAATTCTTTGGCTCGTCCGCGTCTATCCCAAGCGTGGCGTAGTCCGAACTGAAAACACTCTGATAAGAAGTTGAATACGTCAAAGAGGGTCGACTTCCCACTTCCGTTAGGCCCAAGCAACACTGTCAACGGGGTAATATCATCGAGTTCTATGCTACGCAACGCGCGATAGTTTTCTACACGCACATAGGAAATCCGTGCCGGTTCGCGTTCGGCCGATGCAGCGAAGTTGTGTATCTGCCTCATCTCGACATATTACTTGTAGTTCTCTTGTCTCACACACAATAGGAGAACTTACTGCAACAGGGCGCCGTTTTCGGTGGGGAGCTTGGGGTCTTCTGGGGGGATGATGGTGGCGCTGGCTACCTTGTCGTCGGCTTCGAGGTCGAGGAGCTTGACGCCCATGGTGGCTCGGCCGGCGGCGCGGACGGTCTTGGTGTCGATGCGGATGATCTTGCCGAATTGGCTGATGACCATCATCTCGGTGGTGTCGTCGACGAGCTGGATGCTGGTGACTTTGCCGATTTTGGGGGTGGCTCGCATGTTGATGACGCCCTTGCCTCCGCGGGACTGGAGGCGGTAGGCGTCGACGTCGGTGCGCTTGCCGTAGCCGTTCTCGGAGACGGAGAGGATGAGGCAGGGGGTGAGGCCGAGCTGCTCGTCGAGCTTCTGGAGCTTGGCGGCGGCGGCGGGGGAGAGCTCGGGGGCGGCGAGTTCGCCGGGCTCGGCTAGCTCGAGGGGAGCGGCGGCGACGGACTCACCGGCTTCGTCGAGGACGGCTTCGACCTGGTCCTTGAGGCCCTTGGCGAGGGCGAGGGCGAGGCGCTGCTTGTTGCGGGCCTCGTTGGAGGGAGTGACGGCGGCTCCGATGACGTAGTCGCCCTTGTGGAGGGAGATGCCGCGGTTGCCGAAGGCGGGGCGGCCCATGGGGCGGAGGTCCTGCTCGTTGAAGCGGATGGCCATGCCGTCGTGGGTGGCGAGGAAGATGACTTGCTCGCCGTCGGTGATGCGGGCGGTGATGAGCTCGTCGTCCTTGTCGATGCCGATGGCGATGATGCCGCGGGCCATGACGTTGGAGAAGTCCTTGAGGGCGGTCTTTTTGACGGTGCCGTTGCGGGTGGCGAAGAGGACGTAGCGGGACTCTTCGTTGAGGTCGCGGACGGGGAGGATGGTGACGACTTTTTCTCCGGGCTGAAGATCGACGAGGGAGGCCATGGCCTTGCCCTTGCCGGCGGCTCCGACGTCGGGGATCTCGTAGACCTTGAGCCAGTAAATTCGGCCGGAGTTGGTGAAGCAGAGGAGGTAGGCGTGGGTGCTGTCGATGATGAGCTGCGCGACGAAGTCTTCTTCGCGGGTCTTCATGCCGAGGCGGCCGGTTCCTCCGCGCTTTTGCTGGCGGTAGATGCTGATGGGTGTGCGCTTGAGGTAGCCGGTGTTGGAGACAGTGACTGCCACTTGTTCATCAGCGATGAGGTCTTCGAGGGTGAGCTCGGTGCTCTCGTCGAGGATGACGGTGCGGCGGACGTCGCCGTACTTGTCGCGGATGTCTTCGAGCTCCTTGATGATGACGCGGCGGAGTTTCTTCTCGGACGCGAGGATGGACTCGTACTCGGAGATGTTGTCGCGGATCGTGCGGAGTTCGTTGAGGAGCTCGTCGATTGATAGTTGAGTCAACCGGTACAACTGGAGTTCCAAGATCGCGTCGATCTGGCGGTAGGAGAGGATGAGCGTGCCGGCGGAGTTGTTGGCGAGCTGGGCGGAGACGCTGCCTCCGGTGAGGTCGATGCTGTACTTGGTGGGATCGAGGGTGACTCCGGCGAGTTCGGTGCCGTTGAGCTTGATGCGGCGGTTGCTGAAGTAGTTGAAGAGGTTTTCGCGGGCGTCGGCGCGGCTGGACGACTGGCGAATGATCTTGATGACCGTGTCGAGGTGGTCGAGGGCGATCTGGTAGCCGAGGAGGACGTGCTCGCGCTCGCGGGCCTTATTGAGGAGGAAGGCGGTGCGGCGGCGGACGACGTCGATGCGATGGTCGATGAAGGCGTGGATGGCCTTGTCGAGGGGGAGCTCCTTGGGCTGGCCGTTGTGGACGGCCAGGAAGATCATGGAGAAGCTCTCCTGCATGGAGGTGTGTTTGTAGAGCTGGTTGAGGACGATCTCGTGCTGTGCGCCGCGCTTCAATTCGATCACGATGCGCATGCCGTCGCGGTCCGACTCGTCGCGGACGTCGGAGATGTCGTCGACGATTTTCTCGTTGACGAGCTCAGCGATTCGCTTGATGAGGTTGGACTTGTTGACCTGGTAGGGGATCTCGGTGACGATGATGGCCTGGCGGCCGCCGGTGATCTGCTCGAGACCGCACTTGGCACGCATCATGAAGCGGCCGCGGCCGGTTTTGTAGGCTCCCGCGATGTTGGCGCGGCCGTAGATGAAGCCTCCGGTGGGGAAGTCGGGACCCAGGACGTGCTCGAGGCAGAGATCTAAATCGGTCTTCGTCTCCTGCGGAGACTTCGACAGCAGCGCGATGGTGGCGTTGAGGGTTTCGGTGAGATTGTGGGGCGGGATGTTGGTGGCCATGCCGACGGCGATGCCGGTTCCGCCGTTGACGATGAGGTTGGGGATGCGGGCGGGGAGGACAGAGGGCTCGGAGGTGGACTCGTCGTAGTTGGGGACGAAGTCGACGGTGTCGTTGTCGATGTCGGCGAGCATCTCGGAGGCGATGCGGGTGAGGCGCGACTCGGTGTAACGCATGGCGGCGGGTGGATCGCCGTCGACGGAGCCGAAGTTGCCCTGGCCGTCGATGAGGGGGTAGCGGAGGGAGAAGGGCTGGGCGAGGCGGACCATGGTGTCGTAGATGGCGGAGTCGCCGTGGGGATGATAGTTGCCCATGACGTGGCCGACGACCTTGGCGGACTTGGTGTATTTCTTGTTGAACTGGAGGCCCATCTCCTGCATGCCATAGAGGATGCGACGGTGGACGGGCTTGAGGCCGTCGCGGACGTCGGGGAGGGCTCGGCCGATGATGACCGACATGGAGTAGTCGAGATAGGAGCGACGCATCTCCTCTTCGATATTGATGGAGAGCATGGAGAGGGCGCCGGGGCCGGTGGGGGCGGTGGGGCCGTTGCCTCCTCCGCCGGGGGGAGGATTGTTAGAGCTGGCGTCCTGCGGGGAGGGAGGATTTTTGTCGTCGGGGAAGAGGGTTTCGTCGGCCATGTCTACCCTCCATTATAGCGGCTTGGAGGCGTGAAAAGTAGTGCGGGGGGAGGGCTTTCGGAGGTGCGTTAATGCTGGGGATTTGGTGATTTTGGGGGGGGGAGGTGCTAGCTCCTAGCTTCTAGCTGGGGCTCGGGCAGGGATGAAGGTGGGGGCTTTCCCGTTTCAGGGTTGAGGATGACGGCGAAAAACTTGCAACGGCAAGCGCAAGTGCAAAAGAAGAAGCAGATCCCTGCGGGATGACAGACAGAAAAACAGAGACAAATGCAAGTGCGAATACAGTGGTCCTTCGCTTCGCTCGAGGATGACGGATGTTTGGTTTGGATGAGAGCGTGCAACGGTAAAAGCAAAAGCAAAAGCAGAAGCAGAAGCAACAGCAACAGCAAAAGCAGCTGGGCTGGATGGGGTGTGAGGAGGTGGAGGGGGCGGGTAAGGTAGGTTGATGGCGTGAAAGCGGAGGTGCCTCATGAAAGGAGGCGGCGCGGCCGTCTGCATCGTCGCGGAGGCTGGCGCATCTTAATGGCATGACTGAAGAGAAGAATTTGTTTGCCCCCCTCCGTGTTGGAAGCCTTGAACTGTCTCACCGTGTTGTGATGGCTCCGCTGACGCGGCTGCGGTCGACCCAGCCGGGCGATGTTCAGAATGCAATGAATGCCCGGTATTACGGGCAGCGGGCGTCCAAGGGTGGGTTGCTGATTACCGAGGCGACGCAGATTTCGTTGCAGGGGAAGGGGTATCCGGCGGCTCCGGGGATTCATTCCGAGGAGCAGGTCGAGGGATGGAAGCTGACGACGGCGGCCGTGCATGCGAAGGGCGGGTTCGTGTTTCTGCAGCTGTGGCATGTGGGCAGGATGTCGCATAGCTCGCTGCATCCAGAGGCTGGGTTGCCGGTGGCTCCTTCGGCGATCGCTCCGGCGGATGGGTCGAAGGCGTTGACGGCGCATTTTCAGGAGGTGGAGTTTGAGACGCCCAGGGCGCTGGGGATCGAGGAGCTTCCGGGGATTGTGGCGGACTACCGGCGGGCGGCGGAGAATGCGAAGGCGGCCGGGTTCGATGGGGTGGAGGTTCACTCGGCCAATGGATATTTGCTGGACCAGTTCTTGGAGGATACGTCGAATCACCGGACGGATGCGTATGGCGGGTCGATTGAGAACCGCGCGCGGCTGATGCTGGAGGTGGTGGATGCGGTGGTCGAGGTGTGGGGGAAGGATCGCGTGGGGGTGAGGCTGTCGCCGTTTGGGAAGTTTCTGGATATGGGGGATTCGAACCCGGTGGCGCTGTTTACCTATGTGCTGGAGAAGCTGTCGGAACGTGGGATCGCGTACGTGCATGTGGTGGAGCCCCGGGTGGGGAACGCCGGCGCGGATGCGGCGATCGATGGCAACGCGGTGGATACGGCGAAGACGTTCCGAGCGGCGTTCAAGGGTGTGTTTATTTCGGCGGGAGGGTATAGCGCGGAGACGGCGGAAGAGGCGATCGCTGCCGGCCGAGCGGATGCGATTGCGTTTGGGAGGCTGTTTATCTCGAACCCGGACCTGCCGAAGCGGCTGGAGAATAAGACTGCGCTGAATGCGTATGACCGGAGCACGTTTTATGGAGGCTCGGAGAAGGGGTACACGGATTATCCGGCGCTGGAGGGTGCGGCCGGGTAGGGCTGGATTGAGCGCGGGGAGGGTTCTCGGGTAGGATTTGAAGGTGATGGATGTGGTGAAGGAGGAAGGTGCGATGAGTTCTAAGAAGCATGAGATGTGGCTGGATCGTTGGTGGCCGGTGCTGTTGATTGGGTTTGGATTGATCTTCATCTCGGCGCTGGCGTTCTTCAAGCCGAGCTATTAGTTCTTTAAGCCGAGTTTTTAATTGAGAGCAGAAGTATGCAGGAGAGGGCGCGGCGCGAGCTGCGCCTTTATTTCGTGGGGGCAGGGGAGCGCGGGGGTGGGAGACGCTGGGGTTGTGGCTCCGCTGGGGTTGGGGGATTGCACAGGCGACGGCATCACGATGGATCGCACTCTGTAGGACAATGAAGGCACAGGAACAGCACGCATAGGGTGGGCAGGTGTATCTGCTGGTGGCGGAGGGTGCACCATTTTGGGCGTGGCGGCTGGTCAAAGTGAATGGATATGACACAGTGGCTGCGATTTTCCGGAGATTTGCCGAAGAGTACTCAAAGACACTCACGATGAAGAGCGTGCTGCTCGAGAGTGGTGCGGTTGAGGTAACGAAATGAACGGGCCGTTAGCGGATGTCGTGCGGTTTGGATTGCTGGTGCTATTTTTGTGGGCGCAGCAGCGTATCCGTCCGCAGCGTTATCTTCGGTATTGGCTGGCCGGATGGATCTCTATTTTCGCCAGTTATCTGGTGTGGGGCTGGGGAGGGCTGACACCGCTGGGGCTGGAAATGCAGAATGCCCTGGGCTTCAACTTCATGCTGGTGGGAGTACTGGCTTTCCTGCTCGCGATGCTGCCGTCGTGGCGACGATCGCGAAAGATGATGTTCGTTGGGCTCGCGATCGGCGTGGTGAGCGTGCTGATCATCGACGCCCTGGCGTTTGTCGCGGTGCCGAAGTGGCTGCTGGTGGTGATGATTCTGGCGTGGCAGGGCGATGGGGTGTATCTGGCGTCCAGACTGCTGAAGGGCAAGCTGGAGAGGACATGGAAGATCATCCTCGCGATCTGCATGGTGTACGGCTTTGGGATGGTGCTATATGTGACGATGAGCCCGGCGAAGAATCTGGATAGCTGGGCTGCAGCGGAGGTGCTGCTGTGTACCGCGGCGCTGAATTGGGAGTGGGGAGAGAGGCGAAGCGTTGCGCGATGGGTAGGGACCGTTGGTCTGGTGACGTGGGCGGCCTTCTACTTCGCGGACATCGCGCTGATGCATCCGACGCCGGCGCGGAGGCTGCTGGATGAGTTCTGGAGCTTTCCGAAGTATGCGGTCGCGGCGACGATGATCCTGAAGATCTTTGAAGATGCGACGGCCGAGCAGACGCGGATGGCAGAGAAGTTCCGCGAACTCTATGACGATTTCCGGCTGATCTATGACACGCATCCTCATCCGATGTGGATCTGCGATGAGGCGTCCCACAGGTTTCTGACGGCAAATGAGGCGACGCACAGGGTGTATGGCTATTCGATGGGGGAACTGAAGGGGATGCGGCTGGCGGAGTTGGAGGCGCCGAGGGATGCCGGAAGGGAGAGCGCGGAGAGCGTGGAGGAGAGGGCGTCGGGCGGGACTCGGATACAGCATATGCACAAGGATGGCCGGGTGGTGTGGGTGAACGTGGTAGAGCGGCAGATTATGTACCTGGGGAGAGAGGCGAGGTTCGTGATCTCGCACGATATTACGGAGCAGATGAGGCAGGACCAGGAGCTTGAGCACCGGGCGCACCATGATGTGCTGACCGGGTTGCCGAACCGGCAGTTGCTGGCGGACCGGCTGGACCAGTGCCTGATCGCCAGCGAGCGTGAGCAGCGGAGGGCGGCGATCCTGACGATCGATATCGACCACTTCAAGATGATTAACGACACGTATGGACACCTGGTGGGGGATGAGTGTCTGCAGCAGGTGGCGGAACGGCTGAAGAGCAAGATCCGGAAGGTGGACACGATTGCGAGGACGGGCGGCGAGGAGTTTATGGCAGTGGTGAGCGGGCTGAACAACGTGCTGGATTCGGAGAAGGTGGCGGCCAGCCTGCTGCGGGTGTTTGAGGCTCCACTGGAGTTGACGATTGGGCAGATTGGGGTGACGGTGAGTATCGGGGTGGCGGTGTATCCGGATGATGCGGAGGATGCTGAGACGCTGCGGCGGCTGTCGGATGAGGCGCTGTACCGGGCGAAGCGCGGGGGGAGGAATCGCGCGGAGTATGCGTATGAGATGCAAGCGCGCCACTACGCCATCTAGGTCCTGGGGGTCCTGCGCGCACGGCGGGAGGCTTCGCGTGGTGCTGCGCGCACGGCGGTCCTGCGCGGACGGCGAGGGGCTTCGCTTGCGTGCGGCTGGAGGGGATGGGTGCGGCGGAGGGGCGTGGGTGAGGACGAGGGTATCTGAGAGGGAACCCCCCTGGGTGCGAATTTAGCCTTTTATTGTTGCAGCGGTTATTGTGCATTTGCTTGCGATAGGCATGCTTGAGGCAGGTTTGGAGAACTGCGGAGGAAGCCATGCAGATGCACTCGCGGAGTTTGAACAGCAGGATCACGAGCAATTGGAAGCAGCCAATGGCGACGCACGAGTTTACGACGGGCGTGTCGCTGCATAGCCATACGAGCGTGTCGGAAGAGACGTTGGGGTTTATCCACGCGATGTTTGTGGTGATGCCGGGATTGAAGCGGGTGTTTGACTACTATGCGGCGTGCAGTGCGCGGCATGGTGTGGTGTTGGACTTTGAGCGAGCGAACTGGCGGCCTCCTCTGCAGCCGAAGATGGCGTATGACCTGGAGGCGAGGCAGATTCAGCGGCTGGGACTGAACTCTCTGGTGTCGATTACGGACCATGACACGATTGAGGCGGCGATGCTGCTGCGGACGATTCCGTCGTCGCGCCATATTCCGGTGAGCGTGGAGTGGTCGGCTCCGTATGGGCAGACGATCTTTCACCTGGGGATTCATAACATTCCGAGCGGCGTGGGGGCGGAGTGGATGCGGAGGATGGCGGCGTTCACGGCGGAGTCGGCGAAGACGTCGGTGGAGAGCGACCGGAAGCTGCTGGCGATGCTGCGGGAGTTGCATGAGAGCCCGCAGGTGCTGATTGTGTTCAATCATCCGCTGTGGGATCTGCATAAGGTGGGGGCGGCGCATTTGACGGAGGTGCGGAGGTTTTTGAAGGAGGCTGGGCGATGCGTGCACGCGGTGGAGTTGAATGGGCTGCGGCATGTGAAGGAGAATCGCGAGACGGCGCGGCTGGCGAAGGAGACGGAGCACCTGGTGATCTCGGGCGGCGACAGGCATGGGCTGGAGCCGAATGCGAATATCAATCTGACGTCGGCGGTGAGCTTTACGGAGTTTGTGGAGGAGGTTCGCGTGGACCGCGTGAGCCATGTGCACTTTATGGATCAGTACCAGGGGCGGTGGGAGCAGAGGATTCTTCGCTCGACGCTGAATGCGGTGACGGACTTTCCGGAGTTTATGCCTGGATGGCAGCGGTGGGATGAGCGGACGTTTCATCCGGACAAAGAGGGCGTGATGCGGCCGCTGGCGGAGCTGTGGCCAGAGGGACGGGTTCCTCTGGTGATGCAGGGGATCGTGAAGCTGGTGAGGCTGGGTGGGGTGCGAGGACTGTCGGCTCCACTGAGCTTGGCGTTCCCGGGAGTGAACCGCGTGGAGCGCGGGATGGGCGTTGGGATGGAGTGGGTGTAGGGCAGAGGCAGGGATTAGGGGACAGGGATTAGGGATTAGGAGGGCGGGGCGCGGTGGTGATGCGCTCCGTTTTCGCGTGGGTGGGGAGGTGCTTTAGGGGGTAATGATGAGTTTGATGATGAGGGTGTGGGTGGTGGGGGTGGAGCTGCCTTGATTGGTGCCGGTCGCGGTGAAGTGGAGGGGGAAGGTTCCGGGGTGGATGGCGATGAAGTGGTCGGGGCCGCAGGCGGTGGTGGAGCCGGCGAGGATCGCGAGCAGGGTTAGGGTGAGGAGGGCGCGGAGGGTGGTGCGGCGCTTGCGCGATAGGCCGAGGAGCGAGAGGAGGGTTAGCGGAAAGAGTGAGGCGAGGACGACTCGGGTGGAGTGGGTGGTGGGGTGGGTGCTGGCGGTGTATGTGGGGGTGAGGGTGTAGGTGATGGGCGCGGAGAGGCCGGGGGTGAGGGCTACGGTCGGCTGCTGGAGCGTGCAGGTGTAGTTGGGGGGATAGGGTGTGTTGCAGGTGATCGAGACGCTGCCGGTGAAGCCGTTGAGCGAGGTGAGAGTGAGGGTGCCGGTGGCGGGCTGCGTGACGTGGAAGGTGATGTCGGGGCCGGTGAGGGAGAAGTCTGGAGCGGCTGCTGCCGCGGTGATGACCTGGGTGAGAGATGCTTGGGCACTGAGTGCGCTGTGGGGTGCGAACCAGGTGGCGGTGACGGGATAGGAGCCGGGGGTGAGGGTGCTGATGGTGGTGGTGGAGGTTCCGGCGGAGTTGGGGGTGGTGGTGATGCTCTGGCCGTTGAGGGCGAAGACGATGGTGCCGCCAGAGCCTGCGGGGACTTGCGCGGTGAAGGTGATGGGAGTGAGCGCGGGTGCGGGATTGAGGCTGGAGGTGAGGGTGATGGCGGGGGTGATGACGGGTGCGGTGACGTTGATGGTGCAGGAGGCGGAGCTGGCAGAGAAGGAGCCGGTGGGGACGTAGGTGGCGAGGAGGGTGTGGGTTCCGGCGAGTTGTCCGGTGTAGGTGAGCGAGGCGTCGCCGTTGGTGAGGGCGGGCTGGCCGAGGGAGGCGGTGTTGTCGGTGAAGTGGATGGAGCCGGTGGGCGTGCCGCTGGTGGCGGTGACGGCGGCTGAGAGGAGAGAGGTACCGCCAATGGGGATGGTGGAGGGCGTGCAGGTGAGTGTGGTGGTGGTGGCGATGCTGACGGCGCTGCTCTGGTTCAAGAGCACGGTGACGGAGCTGGCGATGACGTTGAAGTCGCCGTTGCCGAAGATGAGGTCGGGGAGGCCGTCGCGGTTGACGTCGGTGATGGCGAGGCTGGAGAGGCCGGTGCCGGCGGTGTAGTTGACTTCGGGGCCGAAGGTGCGGCCGGGCTGCGAGGTGAGGACTCCGACGGCGTAGCCACCTCCGTTGGAGCCGCTGGTTTTGACGACGATGTCGGCGAGGCCGTCGTTGTTGAGGTCGGCGGCGGCGATGTTGGTGAAGTTGTGGTTGAAGGTGGCGGCGAGCACGGGGGCAGAGAAGGTGCTGTTGCCATTGCCATAGAAGATCCAGGCGGCGGTAGAGAGCGGGTGGTTTCCGGGCGCGGTGGGGGTCCCGTAGTAGTCGGCGAGGACGGCGAAGTCCTGATTGCCGTCGCCGTCGAAGTCGCCGGTGGTGACGGAGAGAGTTTCCACGCTGGTGACGCCGGAGATGGAGGGAATGGGGAGAGGGGTGCTGGTGGTGTCGAAGGTGCCGTCGCCGTGGCCGTTGACGACGTAGGCGTTGGTGAGGCTTCCGTAGGCTGCGTCGAGCTTGCCGTCGTGGTTGAAGTCGGCGAGCGCGGGGAAGGTGACGTAATCGAAGGTGCCCTGCAGGAGATCCGAGGGGACGGTGGTGGATACGGTTCGAAAGCTTCCGTCGCCGTTGGATAAGGAGAAGTAAATCTGGGCGCTTGGAGCGCTGAGGCCGAGGGTGGTGTTGCTGCTGAGGATGTCGCTGCGGCCGTCGTGGTTGATGTCAAAGACAGCGTCGTCTGCCAGTTGGGGGAACATGGGGACGACGGTGGAAGTATTGGGTACAACTCGAGGAGCGTCGAAGGTTCCGTCGCCGTGGCCGAAGAGGATGTAGGGGTCGTTCTGATAGATGCTGGAGGAGCCGATGGCCAGGATGTCGAGTTTGCCGTCGCCGTTGAAGTCGCCATGGAGAATGTGAGCGTTGGTGGGCGAGAGCGGGGCGCTGAAGTTGATGGCGCCATTGTTGTTGGAGAGCGCGGTGGGAGCGCTGAAGGTTCCGTCGCCTTTGCCAAGGCTGAGCTTGATGGCGGTGTCGCCGGTGGCGGCGATGTCGGGGATGCCGTCGCCGTTGAAGTCGGCGACGGTGGGGTAGCCGATGACTTCGGTGACCTCGGGAGCGAAGGCGGAGGTGAAGCTTCCGTCTTTTCTGCCGTAGGAGATGTAGAGGCCGTTGGGGCCGGCGGCGACGATGTCGGGGATGGCATCGCCATTCATGTCGATGATCTGTGATTCGTAGAGTGAGACGAGGCCGCTGCCGTAGCCGACTTCGGCGGCGGCATAGTGAAGCGGCACGGTGAAGGTGAGGCCGGGGCCTCCCAGGAGGACGGCAAGACCGTCGCCGGAAGAAGCGAGGACGTCGGGGATGCCGTCGCCATTGAGGTCGGCGACGGCGACGGGGTAATCGAAGGTGCCGAAGCCATCGAGCGCGGTGTCCTTGGTGCCGAAGGTTTTCTGGGCGATGGGCGTGGTGTTGAAGGAGCCATCGGGATTGCCGTGGAGGATGATGAGATCGGTGTTTCCAGAGGTGTCGCCGTTGGAGGTTTCAGCATATCCGCAGACGGCGTCGAGATGACCATCGCGGTCCATGTCATGAAAGGTGCAGAGGGCGATGTTGTAGGGCTTCGCCGAGTAGTTCATCAAGGGGCCGAAGCTGCCGTCGCCGTTTCCGAGTTCCACTTCCGGACCGTTTGGCCAGAGGATGTCGGGCTTGCCGTCTCCATTGATGTCGGCGATGGTGGGGGCCGGAAAACTATAGCCGGACTGAATATGAATGGCTGATCGGAAGCTACCCTTGCCATCGCCGAGAAGCACCAGCGTCTCCAGACTCTGGGCATCGATGATGATGAGATCGGTCAGGCCGTCTCCGTTGAGATCGCCCGCAGGGAAGAGGGTTGGACTAGCCCACACGGCATTATTTTGCGTGGGGACTGGAGTAGAGATCGGGCTCTGGAATGTCCCGTCCCCGTTGCCGAGGAAGACGAGCACCGATGTATTGAATTGATCGGCCCCGGAGCAGGCAAGGTCCTGATGACCATCGTGATTGAAGTCGGCGGTGAGACACGCGGGGAACCTGGTGGTTGCGATGGGAGGGAAGGTGATGAGCGTGGGAACGGGAAGAAAGCTGCCGTTTCCCTGGGCCAGGAGTAGGTGCAGCGTGGCGGGGCTGGTGGAGGTGTCGACCCAGGCGATGTCGGGGTGGCCGTCGCCGTTGAAGTCGCCGACGGTGAGGGCGTAGGGGTCGTTCGGGGTGGGGATGCGGTAGGGGTTGGTGAAGGTTTGCGCGGGCAGGAGGGCGGGGACGCTGCAGAGGGCGAGGGTGCAGACGAGGAGGGTGCGCAGCTTCGAGAGCATGACCGGCCTTTGCAACGGAGATGGGCGCTAGTATAGCGCGGTCGCTGAAGGCGTGGTTGATGTTGGGTCGGGGAAGGGTTAGTTAGGTTTCGGGCTGGGGATCGGCGGTGAGGGGTGCCTGGTTTTCGCGGATGTCGATGTAGGTGTTGGTGAAGGGGCGCTTGAGGAAGGTGGTCCAGAGGTAGTTGATGGAGTAGCGGGCGGCCATGGTGAGGATGCCCTCGCTCTTGAGGCGGCGGGCGGAGGAGAACATCTTGAGGTCGAAGGTGAAGCGGACTTCGCCGACGGCGTTGAGGCGGCGGGCGATGTCGGTGTCTTCGCCGTAGAAGCTGATGGCGGTGTTGAAGCCGCCGATGGATTCGAGTGCGGCGCGGCTGGTGATGAAGTTTCCTCCCTGCACCATGGAGCCGACGCGGAGGACGTAGCGGTTGAGCGCGTAGGTGATCCAGGCGGTGAGGTAGAAGACGTGGACGAGGAGACGCTGGCGGGGCGTGAGGTCGTAGTAGAGGACGGGGCCGGAGAGGGCGGCGAGGGGTTTGGTGTGGAGGCTGCGAGCGTGCGTGTTGGTGGGGAGGTGTGAGTCGGCGCGGACGCGGGCGTCGGCGTCGGCGAAGGTGCGGAAGACGTTCGAGACCCAGTGGGGAGTGAGGCGGGAGTCGGCGTCGACGTTGGCGATGAGCGAGCCGGTGCTGGCAGCGAAGCCGGCCTGGCGGGCGAAGGTGAGGCCTTTGCGCGGCTCGTCGATGAGCTTGACTCCGGAGTGGAGATAAGTGAGGACGACGTCACGGGTGCGGTCAGTGCTGGCGTTGTTGACGACGATGATCTCGCAGGTGCCGGAGGGAAGGTTGCGCGTCTGGGCAAGGATGGAGTCGAGGCAGGCGGGAAGATAGGCCTCTTCGTTGTATGCGGGGACGACGAAGCTTAAGCGCATGCTGCGAGCGTACGGATGCGATGTTGCAGGAAGAAAAATATTGCGGGGAAAGGTCGCGAGATGAGGTGTCGAGGAAGGAACTGCGGGTGTTGGGCGCGCTGGTGGTGGGTGCTCGTTGCGGGTGCTAGTTACGGGTGTCGATGGCGGGGATGGGCGGCTGGATCTCTGCGGTGTCGGGGTCAGTGGATGGAGTGGCCTGGGCTCGGCGAGCGGCTCGTTGCGCAACGGACCAGCGGGCTCGGCGCCAGGTCGTCATCGCCGTGACGCCGTAGTTCCAGACGGCGCTGAAGAGCAGGCCGGTGACTCCGGCGAGGGGCCAGGGCATGCCTTGGCGGTAGGCCTCTGTGCTGATGCCGACGTTGGCGATGCCGCCGAGCGAACACGCGATGCTGAAGGTCAACATGCCAACCCAGAACGCCTTGCCGCGGCGGCGGCGATCACGGTAGGTGAAGGAGTTGTTGAGCACGTAGTTGAGGATCATGACGATGCCGGTGGCGCAGGCCTGGGCTTCGATGAAGCTGAAGCGCGCGAGGTGGAGAAGGCCGCCGAGCAGGAGGAGATGAATGACGGTGCCGATGGCTCCGACTAGACAGAACATGACGAAGCGTACGGAGACGTAACTGCCGATGAGCTTGTCGAGAATGAGTTCGAGGTATTCGAGACCGACGATGAGGTCGAGCTTGCTTTGGCCGTGCTGGCGGAGGCGGAAGTGGTACGGGACTTCGCCGATGCGGATCTGGCCCTGGGAGGATAGGACGATGTCGAGCAGGATCTTGAAGCCGATGCCGGTGAGGCGGTGCGCGATGCGCTCGAAGAAGGTGCGGCGGACGACGAAGAAGCCGCTCATGGGGTCGGTGAGGATGGCGTGCTTTTCGACACCGCTGAGACGGCGGCCGAGGCGGCTGAGACGGACTCGCCAGGCGGAGAAATCTCCCATGCTGCCACCTCCGATATTGCGCGAGCCGACGACGAGGTCGAGGTTCTCGGAGGAGATGCGGCGGTACATCTCGGGGAGGACGGTTTCGTCGTGCTGGAGGTCGGCGTCCATGACCGCGATGTAGGTGGCGGAGGTGGCGAGCATGCCTTCGATGCAGGCGGAGGCTAGGCCTCGGCGGCCGATGCGATGGATAACATGGAGGTCGCTCTGGGTGCGGGAGAGGCTCTTGACGGCGGCGGCGGTGCCGTCGGGCGAGTCGTCGTCGACTACGATGACCTCGTAGCGGATATCATGAAGCGTGCGGCGCAACTTCTCCAATAACAGCCCGATGTTCTCGCGTTCATTCAACGTGGGAATCACGATGCATAGATCGTAGGACGGCATTGAGATCCTCTGGCGAGTCGCCGAAAAGAGTTACGTGATTTCCGCTGCAGGCGTTGATCTGTCCAGGAAGGGCAATCGCTTGCTGCACTGCTTCTGAAACTAGCTGGTTAGATTATAAGAGTACAACCACACCTCAAAATCGAGAGAACATGATTTCCGGATCGACAACAAAACAGAAGGCAGGCTCTGTGCTCGAGCGCATCGGAGCGTACGTGGAGCAGCGGGCTGTCGTTGCTATGGGCCTATTACTGTGCCTGTTCTTCGTTGCGCTGGTTGGAATGGCAAGCAGCGTTTATCTCTGGTATGACGAGCTGGTTGTGGTGCGCGTGGCTGCGTTTCCGCATTGGCACGATATCTGGAATTTTTACGCACAAGGACTGGATACGATTGGGCTGCTGTATGCACTGCTGATTCATCCGTTGTTGAAGCTGCCGGCGAGTGCGGAGATCAGTGCGAGGCTGCCCGCGATGGTCGGCTTCCTGGTGATGATGCTGTGTGCGTTTGTGTTTGTGCGGCGGCGTTATCCGGCGGTGTATGCGTTTGCGATGGTGTTGTTGTTGATGTCGCTGCCGATGCTGGACTACGCCGTGTTTGCGAAGAGCTACGCGCTGGAGTTTGGCGGCGTTGCGTTCGCGATGATGTGCTGGCAGTCGGCGATGGAGGGGCGAAACCGCGCATGGAATGTGGCGGGGCTGTGGCTCGGGCTGGCGCTGGCGTTGTACTCTCACAGCTTTGCGGTCTTCCTGTTTGTTCCGTTTGCGGCGGCGCAGGGACTGCGGGACTATCGCCGGAAGCGAGTGGACTGGGCGATCTGGATTGCGCTGGTGTCGTATCCGTTGGCGCTGCTTCCGGTGTTGCGTGGAGACCTGCTGGCGTCGAAGCTGTATGGCTCGAACTTCTGGTCGCCGCCCACTCCAGCGCTGATGAAGCAGACGTATATCGACTACTTTGTGGAGGACTGGCGACTTTTGCTGATCCTTTTTGTGGCCGCCGTGTTGGTGACGGCGCTGCTGAGGGAGGATGTGCCTGCTGCGGATTCCGCGCAGAGGGTGACGACGGGATTCTCGCTGCCGGAGTGGGTGCTCGTCGTGATGCTGACAGCGTTGCCGGCCTATGTGCTGCCGGCGTCGTATCTGCTGCACGCGTATCGCGCGGATTATGTGATGTCGTTTGCGATCGGGATGGCGATGCTGCTGGTGGCGATGTTTGCGGAACATGCGCGACGCTCGCAGGCTGCTGGTGTGGTGTTGCTGATTCTCTTTGCGTCGGTGACGCTGCGGACTGATGTGAAGACGATCCCGCAAGGGCTGCGAGCGATGGGCCATCCGGCGCGAGTGCATGCGCAGTTGCAGGCGAGATACGACAGTGAGCCGTGGGTCAAGCTGCTCGAGGGCAGCGATCTGCCAGTGCTGATGGGCGATCACCTGCTGTACACGCGTCTGGAGTGCTATGCTCCGCCCGAGTTGAAGCAACGCCTCCACTTTCTAACGAACATTGCAGAAGTCAAGAATTATCCTCGCTCTGAGACTTCGCAGATGAACTTTTTGCTGTTTGGAAGATTGCTGTCGTATCAGACGATGGATGTTGGAAGTTTTCTGCCGGAGCATCCTCACTTTCTGCTGGCGGTGGGACCGATGGTCGACACGCTTTGGCTGCCGGACTATCTGCTGAAGCAAGAGCAGGAGGGGAATGCTTCGCTACGGCTGCTGGGGCCGGGCTTTGCGTTGCCCAATGTGTATGAGGTGCAGTTCACGAGGATGCCGGAGTTTCCTTGAACGATGCAGCCTGCGATGGACGAACTGGTGCGGACAAGTCGCTGTGGGGGCTGTATGCTGATGCGGTGATGTTGCAGGGGTTTTGAAGGAGAGCGTATGCGGCTGGTTGTGGGTGTGATGGCGGTTGCGATGATGACGGCGGTCGCGGCGGCGCAGGAGCACAAGGACAGCAGCACGATTGCTGCGGACGGCACGGCGTATGTGACGCGCGTGGTGCCGGTGCCGAAGACGATCAGCCCCGAGGCGCAGAAGATGCTGGCACGCGTGGTGTCAGATACTGGCGGGCATGGTATGACGGTGGAGCAGGCTCGAGCGGTCGCCGATAAGCAGCAGGAAGCTGCCGGTGCGGTGTCGGAGAAGTTGTATCCGGTGAATGTGGCGGCGGCGACGATTGCGGGTGTGCCAGTGCGGGTCGTGACGCCGCTGACGATGGCTCGGGAGAAGAGCGATCGCGTGCTGATCAACCTGCATGGAGGTGGGTTCAGGATTGATGCCGGGTCGCTGACGGAGACGATTCCGATTGCGAATCTGACCGGGACGAAGGTGATCGCGGTGCTGTACCGTCTGGCTCCAGAGCATCCATTCCCGGCGGCGCTGGACGACGCGGTGGCGGTGTACAAGGAGCTGTTGAAGACGCACAAGCCGAAGGATATCGGGATTTATGGGACGTCGGCTGGTGCGATTCTTACGGCGGAGGTGACGGCGAAGATCAAGCAGTTGGGGCTGCCGATGCCGGCTGTGACGGGCGTGTTTACGGGGATGGGCGACTTCAGCCTGGAGGGTGACTCGACCGCAATGTATGCGCTGAATGGGTTGTCGGGACATCTCGCACCGCCGAGGCCGGAGGCTGCGGGTTCGGACGAGTATGTACGGTCCACCAACCCGAAGGATCCTGTGCTCTCGCCGCTGTACTCGGACCTGACGGGCCTTCCACCTACGCTGTTCATCACCGGCGAGCGCGACATGCTGCTGAGCGGGACGACAATCCTGCACCGCGCGTATCTTCGCGCTGGCGTGGATGCGCAGCTGGTTGTGTTTGAAGCGATGCCCCATGCGTTCTGGCATAATCCAGAGCTGCCGGAGTCGAAAGAAGCGGATGCGTTGATGGCGAAGTTCTTAGATAACCATCTGGGTAAATAACCTTGGGGTTAACTACAGAGGGCGCACCGTGATGGAGCGCCCTCTGTGTGTTTAAGTTGGGACCTCGTTACATTTCTTTGACGCCGTCGACGAAGGCCTTGAGCTTGCGCGAACGGCTGGGATGACGCAGCTTGCGGAGAGCCTTGGCTTCGATCTGGCGGATGCGCTCGCGGGTGACCTGGAAGGACTGGCCGACCTCTTCGAGCGTGTGTTCGCTGCCGTCTTCGAGGCCGAAGCGCATCTTGATCACTCGCTCTTCGCGAGGGGTCAGGGTGCGGAGAACCTGCGACGTGTACTCCTTCAAGTTGACGGCGATGACGGCATCGGAGGGGCTGACGGCCATGCGGTCTTCGATGAAGTCGCCGAGATGCGAATCTTCCTCTTCACCGATCGGAGTCTCGAGCGAGATGGGCTCCTGCGCGATTTTGAGGACCTTGCGGACCTTCGCGACGGGGATGTCCATGCGCTTGGCGATCTCTTCGGAGGAGGCCTCGCGACCGAGCTCCTGCACGAGCTGACGGCTGGTGCGGATGAGCTTGTTGATGGTCTCGATCATGTGCACTGGAATGCGGATGGTGCGGGCCTGATCCGCGATGGCGCGGGTGATGGCCTGACGAATCCACCAGGTGGCGTAGGTGGAGAATTTGTAGCCGCGGCGGTACTCGAATTTATCGACGGCCTTCATGAGGCCGATGTTGCCCTCCTGGATGAGGTCGAGGAACTGGAGGCCGCGGTTGGTGTACTTCTTTGCGATGGAAACGACGAGGCGTAGGTTGGCCTCGATGAGCTCGCGCTTGGCCTTTTCGGCGTCCATGTCGCCCTGGATGATCTCGCGCTGGGTACGCTTGAGGTCCTCGTGGGAGATTCCGGCGTCGGCTTCAACTCGCTCGAGATCGACGCGGCAGTTTTTCTGCTGGCGCTTATATTCCTTCTTGAGCTCTTCGGAGCGGGAGGCTTCGAACTTAGCTTCGAGGGAGCGAATCTGGCGCTCGAGGGTACGCATGGCGTCGACGGTCTTGTTGACCTTGTCGAGCAGACGCTTCTTCTCGCCGTTGGTGTACTTGAACTCGCGGACGATGCGGGAGACGAAGACGTTTTCGCGGCCCATGAGCCAGAGGTTCTTGCGAGCGTAGCGCTGCTTGGCCTTGGCGTCCTTGCCCTGCGGATCTTCGGATTTGGCGAAGTAGTCGGCAGCCTTCTTCTGGTGCTTGACGAGCTCGTCGGTGCGGGCGACGGTCTGCTTGACTCGCGCGGCGAGGATCTCTTCGGTGAGCTCTTCTTCGTCAAAGGTAACGACTTCCTTGATGTTGCGGACGCCTCGCTTGAGGTCTTCGCCGAGGCCGACGATCTCGCGGATGACGATGCTCGAACGCGAGATGGCCTTCATGACGCGGAGCTGGCCTCGCTCGATGCGCTTGGCGATTTCGACTTCGCCCTCGCGGGTGAGCAGGGGCACGGTTCCCATCTCGCGGAGGTACATGCGGACGGGGTCATTGGTCTTTTCGAGGGTACCGGGCGAGAGGTCGAGTTCGACGTCGTCGGAGTCTTCGCCGGACTCGTTGTCGGAGTCGCGGTCGTCGATGTCGAGCTTGGAGCCGCGGCGGCCCTCGGTGAGGACATCGATGCCCTGGGTGTTGATGGTGGTCATCAGGTCATCGAGCTCGTCGGGCGAGGTGATGTCGCCGGGGAGGAGGTCGTTTACTTCGCCGTAGGTGAGGTAGCCCTTCTCCTTGCCGGTGTCGATGATGCGGTCTACGTCTTCTTCGTACTTATCGAGGTCTTCTGCCACAGGGCACTCCTAAAGTGGACTCACGCGGGTAGCGGAGCCTCAAAAAAAATCGTGAGATTCGATCACGCAGGGCTAAAAGGACAAGAACAGCGCGAGGGACTCCCGGGGTTGTAGCGGGTTCGTTGGGACGGGGGTTGCGGTCAAGGCCGCGGGCGCGGGCGGAAGACACATGCTAATCAGATTAGCGGTGCTTCGGCAACTCGGTGGCGCACGTCTCCAGCGACTTTCAGTCTACCACTCTATTGGACGGGCGCGGGCTGGAAAAGATGCATTAAGCACCACAACCCGCACCTGGTGGGGGGCGGGCTGGGGTGTTGAAGTGCGGAAATGAGACTAGAGGTGGACGTTGAGGCTGAGGCCGATGCAGGCGGCCATCACGTAGAGGCCAGCAATCACGGCGCCGAGCGCGAAGATGGGGCTGTAGTTAGAGATAAAGCGGCGGAACGATTTCATGGTGAGCCTTCCGGAAGCAGAGAGTGGCGCGGAGGGCTCGGAAGTGCAGGCCAGAACGCAGTTTCCGGGAGAGGGGAGGTGCTGGTCTGGACTGCCTGGTGCGAGGCCTGGGGCCCCGCTGTCCGGCGAGCCTACCGCGGGATGTCTCTCTTATCGGCGGGGTTCCCAAAAACATGAATCGGGATAGGACAGGGGCGTCGGCGCCTGTGCCGTTTTGCTACGAAACCCTTGTTTAGAGGCGGGAAATGGAATTAGAGGGGCTTGGCGAAGATGAGGTCGGAGCAGATTTGGGTACCGACCTGGAAGGTGCGGGTACCGGCCTCGGTGAAGCCGTTGCGGCGGTAGAAGGCGATCGCGCGGAGGTTTCCGGCGTGGGTTCCGAGGAGGAGGCGGGTGCGGTGGAGGGCGAGGGCGTCGTCGACGGCGGCGTCCATGAGGGCCTGGGCGGGGCGGAGGCTGGGGATCGGGAGGCCGGCGGCGTCGAGGACGGGGGCGGTGCGGAAGCGGGAGAAGAGGTAGATTCGCTTGAGCTCGATGTCGGTGGGGAGGACGGCGAGGGTGGGGAGCTCGGGGGTGCAGAGCATAGCGTAGCCGACGGGGGCTCCGGGTTCGGAGGGGAAGCCGGCGGCGGGGCTGCTGAGGGCGAGGGTGATGCGGGTGTTGGGGTCGGCGAGGTAGTGCTCGTAGGCCGCGGGGTTGTGGTGCTTTGCGGCATGGGCGATGATGTCGGGGCCGGGCAGCATCCAGGTGAAGGCTTCGAGGAAGGTGGCACCTCCGATGAGGGCGAGCGCGGGGGCGTCGGCTGGCGTGGCGCGGCGGAGGGTTACGGTTTCGACGAGGTCTTTGGTTGGTTCTTTGATGGGGTCAATTGGCATGGCGTTTCTCGCAAGATCGATGGTAGCCGATGGCGGGGGTTGGGGTAGCGTGGGAGGTGCGATGGAGAAGATTACGGAGTCGATGACGGTGCTGGAGAGGGACGCGGCGTATGCGCGGAGGGCGGCGGCGTATGCCGAGGATGCTAGCGTGCCTAGGGAGTTGCGCGCATTGGCGGAGGACGCTCGGGTGACGGTGCGGCGGGGTGGAGCTCCGGCGGAGGAAGGGAAGTGCGTCGTGTACTGGATGCAGCGGGCGCAGCGGGGGAGGGATAACCATGCTCTGGATAAGGCGATTGCGGTGGGCAATGCGCTGGGGCTGCCGGTGGTGGTTTATTTTGCGGGGATCAAGAATTTTCCTCATGCGAATCTGCGGCACTATGCGTTTCTGAACCAGGGGCTGCCGGAGGTGGAGGAGGAGTGCGCGGAGCGGGGCGTGGGGTTCGTGATGCGTCGGGCAGCTCCCGGAAGTGCGGGGCCAGAAGGCCCTGGTGACGAAGACCATCTGAGATTTTTTGCCGATGTGAAGGCGGCGATGGTGATTGGCGATGAGAATCCGATGCGGGAGCCGGAGCGGTGGAGGGTTCGCGTGGCGGAGGAGTTGCGGGTTCCGTTCTGGACGGTTGATGCGGATGTGATTGTGCCGTCGAAGCTGCTGGAGAAGGCGCAGTACAGCGCGGCGGTGGCGAGGCCTCGGCTGTATCGGGCGCTGCCGGAGTTTCTTGTGCCGTATACGAATCCTCGCGCGGAGGTGGAGTGGAAGCAGCCTCGCGGGTTGCAGGCCGAGGATGTGCGAGCGGATATGACGCGGGGGTGGACAGAGTTCGATCGCAGCGTGAAGCCGGTGGAGGCGTGGATAGGTGGGCATCGCGCGGCGGTGAAGCGGCTACGCACATTTTGTGACGAGATGCTGGCGGGGTATGACAAGGATCGCAGCCGCCCGGAGGTGGATGGGTCGAGCAAGATGAGTCCGTATCTTCACTTCGGGCACCTTGGGCCGCAGACGATTGCGCTGGCGGTGGATGCTGCGGTGAAGCGCAATCCGAGCTTGCAGGCGGCTCGCGATAGCTACATGAATGAGCTGGTGGTGTGGCGCGAGTTGAGTGTGAATTTTGTGCGGTACCAGGCGGAGTATGACTCGCCGGGCTGCGCGGATAACTGGGCGAAGGAGACGATCGCCGAGCATGACCGCGATGAGCGTGAGGTGCTCTACACGCTGCCTCAGCTGGAGGATGCGAAGACGCATGACGAGCTATGGAATGCGGCGCAGATCCAGATGGTGCGGTATGGGTGGATGCATAACTACCTGCGAATGTACTGGGCGAAGAAGATTGTGGAGTGGACTCCGAATGTGCGGATCGCGATGAAGGTCGCGATTTATCTGAACGACAAATATGAGCTGGACGGGCGCGATCCGGGAGGGTATGCGGGGATTGCGTGGTCGATGCTGGGCAAGTTCGATCGGGTGTGGTTTGACAGGCCGATCTTCGGCAAGCGGAGGTATATGTCGGGAGCGAGCACGGGGAAGAAGTTCATGTCGGCGCTGTATATTCAGCAGGCAAACTCGCTGCCGGAGTGAGTGAGACGTGGAAACGCGACGCATGGAATGCGCGAAATAATGTTTAAGTTTTGAAACTTTTCACTGTGCATCGTATTTCCGCGTACGTCGATTTGAACGCCCCGTTTGCGCGGGCGACCCGTCTAACAAAGGGAATGGCGTAGAGGATATGCGCGATTCCCGGCATTCTCCGATTGCTTGTGAGGTTGCACTGCAACTCTCGATTTTCAAACGAAAGGAACTCTTCCCATGAAAATGAAATGGATCACGACCCTCCCCGTCGCTGCTGCGCTTCTTGTTGTGCCGTCAATCACTCGCGCACAGGATGTAGTATCGGATACTCCCGGGATCGTAGCTTTCACGCACGGACTGGATGCCCATAAGCTCGTGGCCGGAGCAGTCGTGCGTGTACAACTCACGAACACTGTTCGCTTCGCCGATGGAACGAAGCTTCCCGATGGCACATGGTTGAGTGCGACGGTGGTGCAGGACTCGTTGCAGCGCGGCAATGTACGGCTGGCGCTGCGCTTCACGAAGGCGCAGTTGAAAAACGGCAAGACGATCCCGATCAAGGCGACGATCCTTGGGGTCTCGAGCAATGACAGCGCGGCCACCGATTTGGTGATGCCGATACCGCACAGCTCGAAAGATGCTGTGGATATAGAGGGAGTCACCTCAGGTGTCGATCTGCACAGCAAGGTGAGCAGCCCGGACTCGGGTGTGTTTGTCAGCAAGACGAAGGCCGATGTGAAGTTGAACACGGAGACTGAGATGGAGTTGGCAATCACTCCCGCGATGTAAGGCTGGAACGATGTAAGCGAATGGCAGTGGCAAACGAGCCTATTCCGGTGCAGCACGATTGCACTGGGAGTGGGCTTTGTGCTGTCAGGTGACGGAAGGCGGTTGCTTCATGGAGTTGGAGGGTGTGGAGGCGCGCAAGTTTTGGGGGCTGAGGTTTGCAGGGTGGAAGGGCTGCGGGGTTCTCTGGCCGGAGGACGTAAAGGCGGGGTAAGCTGGGGGTATGAGGAGCGTCGTCGGCGCAGTGTCGTTGGGACTGGTGTTGATGGTGGGAGTTGTGCGGGCGGAGAAGCCGGCGGCGGTGTTCCATGTCGGGGTGACGACGAGGGTGTTTCATCCGACGAACCTGGTGCGGAATTGGCGGGGCGAGCCGGAGAAGGGGTTGCGGTGCGTGGTGTGGTATCCGGCGGTGGAGTCGGCTGCGGAGGTGAAGCAGTTTGTGGGGCCGAAGGGCGTGGCCAGCACGTCAGAGGCTGGGGCTCTGTTTGAGGCGGGGATGGCGGCAACGGATGCGGCGTTGGCTGCGGGGCCGAAGAAGGGATGGCCGCTGGTGCTGTTGTCGCATGAGACAGGGGGGTCGGCGATGCAGATGGCGTGGCTGGGAACGGCGCTGGCGCGGGCTGGATTTGTGGTCGTGGCCGTGGACCACCCGGGAAGCAGCGCGAGTGGCAAGCTGACGCCCGAGGGCCTGACGCTGTGGTGGGAGCGGGCGACGGACCTGAGCCAGGCGCTGGATGGGATGCTGGCGGATGAGGAGTTTGGGAAGAAGATCGACGACAGTCGAATCGGTGCGGCGGGATTTTCGCTGGGAGGGTACACGGTGCTGGAGCTGGCGGGAGCGCAGACCGATGTGAGCGAATTTTTTGCGATGTGCAAGGAGAATATTGACGCGGCGGTGTGTCATCTGCCGGAGATGCGGGGGATGGGCACTCCGCAGGAGGCGCTGCGGTCGGTGCGGAAGACCAGCGCGATCTCGCTGGCGCGGTCCAATGAGTTGTACAGCGACGACCGCATCGACGCGGTGTTTGCGATTGCTCCGGCGGTGGCGTTCACGATGACCGAGGACAGCCTTCGCTCCATCCGGCTGCCGGTGGAGGCCGTGGTGGGAGACGCCGACAGCGTCGCTCCGCCGAAGGACAACGCAGCGTATGTGCGCAATGAGGTGCGGGGAGCGAAGCTGACGCTGCTGCCGCATGTCGATCACTACACGTTTATGGATACGTGCACGGAGGAGGGCCGGAAGAAGGTGGAACGGTATTGCGAGGATGGGAAGGGCGTCGATCTGGATGCTGGCCATGCGAAGGTCGCGGGGATGGCCGTGGGTTTTTTTGAGAAGTCGCTGCACGGGAGGTAGTAGGGCTCAGTGCGGAGGGCTCAGGGCCCAGGGGTTAGGGCTAGTCGACGCGGAGGATGAGGCATTTGAGGTAGCGGGTCTCGGGGAGGGTGAGGATTTCGGGGTGGTCGGGGGCGGCGGCGTGGGTGGAGAGGAGTTGGACGCGGCGGCCAGCGTCGACGGCGGCGGCGGTGACGATGTTGGTGAACTCAGCGAGCGAGACGTGGTGCGAGCAGGAGTTGGTGATGAGGGTTCCTCCGGGGGAGAGCAGGCGGAGGGCACGGAGGTTGAGCTCCTTGTAGCCGCGGAGAGCTCCCTCGGTGGCTCGCTTGGATTTGGCGAAGGCGGGTGGGTCGAGGACGATGGCGTCGAAGATGTCGTCGGGTGAGTTGGACTTGCGGGCGGTGTCGTCGAGGTGGCGGAGGTAGTCGAAGGCGTCGGCTTCCAGCCACTCGACGTCTGAGGTGATGGAAGGGTTGAGCAGGAGGTTGCGGTCGGCGGCTTCGAGGGCGGAGCGACTTGCGTCGACTCCGGTGACGTGGGCGCAGACCTGGGCGAGATGCAGGGCGAAGCCGCCTTGGTAGGTGCAGATGTCGAGAGCTTTGTTAGTGCGGCCTGAGGCTGCGACGGCGTTTGCGGCGGCGGCGTAGTTGAGGCGCTGGTCGAGGAAGGCTCCGGTCTTCTGGCCGCTGGCGGAGTCGTAGTGGAAGCGGAGGCCGTTGAGGGCGAAGGTGGTGGTGGCAGGTGCGGCCTGGTCGGAGTCTCGCTGGGAACCGGTGCGGAAGGAGAGGCCGTTGGGGGCGATGGAGTCGACGTTGGTGGTGAAGAGCGGGCCGGGTGCGGGAGTGGGAAGCTGCTCGAGTTCGCGGATGCGCGGGTCGGGGCGCTCCCAGATGGTGAGGCCGGACTTCTCGTGCGCGAAGGCGTTGGTGAGAGCGGTGATGAGGACGGCGCGGACGTCGTCCTGCGCTGTGCCCTGGGTGAGAAGTTGGAGTAGGACGAGGTCGTTGTAGCGGTCTGCGACGATGCCGGGGAGGTTGTCGGCCTCGGAGAAGATGAGGCGGTGGGCGTTGGTGGACGCGGTGATGGGGACGAGCTGGCGACGGAGTTCGAGCGCGCGGTCGATGCGGGTGCGGAGCTCGGCGAGGTACTGCTTGCGGGACAGCGCGGGCGTGCGCGAGATGAGCCGCGCTGCGATCTGCGAGGCGCTGGAGTAGAGCGCTGTTCCGAGCGGAATTTCGCGCGAGTCGGTGAGGGTGACGAGCGAGCCGGGCTCGAGCGAGGCAGAGGACTGCTGCGATTCGAGGTCGGTGCGGTAGACCCAGAGGTGGCCGGCGCGAAGGCGGTCGGCGGCGCGCCGGGTGATGCGGAGAGTGGTTGCGGTCGTCATCTGCTTCAAGTGTAGTCGCCGCCTGTAGCCGGGGCTGCCGTGCTCCCACGCCTGCGCGATGACAGCGCAGGCGCGGGACGCGATCTGGCTACCAGGGGACGATGCCCTGGCTGTCAGAGTAGGTGCCGGTGGGGCCGTCGTCGGGGAGGAGCGCGAGGCGAATGGTTTCAGCCGCTCCTTCAGGGACGGTCTGCGTGCCGCGATTGCCGTTGAGGTCCGTGGCGGTGTAACCGGGGTCGGAAGAGTTGACCTTGATTGGCGTGTCGCGGAGCTCGTAGGCGAGGTGTACGGTGAGCATGTTCAGAGCAGCTTTTGAGGCGTTGTAGCCGAGAGGCTTGACGGCGGAGTGCTGCCACGTGGGGTCGGCGTTCTGGGTGAGCGAGCCGAGGCCGCTCGAGACGTTGACGATGCGCGCAGAGGGAGCCTTGCGCAGCAGCGGCAGCATGGCCTGAGAGACCGCGACGGCGCCGAGGAAGTTGATGCGCATGGTGCGTTCGACGGCGTCGAAGCTGACGGTTGAGGCCGGGCCGTCGCCGGGGTCGGCGATGGCGGCGTTGTTGACGAGGATGTCGAGATGACCGTAATCGGAGGAGATGGTGGTGGCCGCTGCGGTGATGCTGGCGTTGTCGGCGAGGTCGAGGTGGAGGTAGCGCGCGTGGAGCCCTTCGGCGGTGAGTTTGGCGGCGGCTGCTTCGCCGAGGGCGGCGTTGCGAGCTCCGACGAGGGCGGTGGCTCCAGTACGTGCGATCTGGCGGGCGACTTCGAAGCCGATGCCCTTGTTGGCTCCGGTGATGAGGGCGATCTTAGTGGTGGGTGTCTGGGCGGTGGGTGTGGTCATGCGATGTCTCCTGTTGAAGCGGGTTAGGCGTTTAGACTGGCTTCAGTGGGTTAGATGAAGAAAGCTTCAGGTTAGGACTTCGCATTATGAAGAAGGCTGCGCGGAAATCGATTCGATCAAGAAAGACGCCGGTGCAGAGCCGGTCGAGCGCGACGGTGGAGGCGATCCTCGAAGCGACGATTCAGGTTTTGACGACTGCCGGCGAGGAGCATTTGACGACGACGCTGATCGCGGCGCGGGCGGGAGTATCGGTGGGAACGCTGTATCAGTATTTTCCGAATAAGCAGTCTGTGTTGCATGCGGTGTTGGAGAAGCACCTGACGAAGGTGGTGGAGGCATTGGAGGGGGCTTGCTCGGAGGCTCGTGGCGAGCCGGTTGCGGTGATGGCGGAGAGGATTGTGGAGGCATTTGTGAGGGCGAAGCTGGAGCGTGCGGACGCGTCGGTGGCGCTGTATGCGGTGTCGGCAAATGCAGAGGCGAATGCGCTGATGCAGCGGCTGCGGCGAAGGTCGTTGAAGGCCTTGATCAGCATGCTGGGCACGACGCCGGATGCTTCGTTCGAGGAGGTTACTGGCATTGCGGAGATGTTGTATGCGGCGATGGCAGGAGCGACGCGCGCGGTGCTGGAGGGAGGAGCGACGCCGAAGATGGTGCGGTCGCTGCGAGAGCAGCTGGTGGTGTTGTGCGGAGCTTATCTTGCGGCGGCGGGAGGCCGGGTTACGGAGCAGGGCTGAGCTGCGGGACGGTGATGTGGAGGTACTCGGCGATGGCTGCGGCGACGAGGTTGTGGTCGTCGCGTTGGGGTAGACCGGAGAGGACGATGGTGCCCGCGATCAGGTCGCTGCCGACTTCGATTTCGCCTTCGACTTTGAGCCAGAGAGGGAAGCCTCCACCGTGCGCGGCGTAGTCGGTTTCGCTGAGGCCATGCGCGGATTCGAGGGTGGCGTTGTCGCGCGCAAGCTCGCGGCCAATGGCGTAGGTGCTGCGGTGCAGGCGATGGACGGTGTTGCGCTTGCGACGAATCCAGTCGGCCTGCGAGGGCTTGGCGCCGGGCGTGGTGCAGGCAAAGAGGAGCTGGCCGTCGCACTCGATCTCGACCGTGCCACCGGCCTTGCGAGCGAGCAGCGCGGAGTGAAGCAGCGAGCCCAGTTGCCATGCGGCGTCGGGATCGAAGGAGGGGAAGCGGAGCAGGGCTTCCTGCTGGGTCAGGACTTCGAGGTCGGCGGAGGGGTCGGGGATGGGGTTGGCGGCTGCGTTCATGAGGCGTGTGTCTCCGTGGCCTCTATGGTACGGGCTGGGAGGGGTTTTGCGAGTGGTTGGTTTATGGTTTCTAGCGGCTGCTAGTATGGCGCTGCGCGGTAATGGGCGTCCACGGAATGCGTGGAGGCACGAGGCGGATGAGCGGAGGTAGCGAGTGGGTGGCAACTGGAGCAGGCGGGAATTTCTGGGTGGTGCAGCAGGTTCGGCGGCGGCGCTTGCGTTGGGTACTGGAGGCGTGGGCTCGAAGGCGTTTGCGCAGAGTGTTGCGCCGTTGCGAGGAAGATTTCTGACGCATGTTTCGGTGGTGCGCGTGAACCAGATTGAGGTGACGCCGAGCCGCTCGATTGGCCTGGATGAGTCTCCGGAAAATAGCCCGGCAAAGATACGTGCGCGGCGCGATGCGTTTGCGCGGGGGTGTCCAGATGGGAAGATGACGTGGGCGATTAGCTGGCTTGCTCTGATCGATCAGCGCAAGGAATATCAGGAGGCGAGGAAGCTGCTGGCGTCGTTCCATGATCGCTACGGTGATGAGATTACGTTTATTCCTGGAGGGTATTTCGCTCCGATGTACGACACGCGCGAGCACATACGCGCGACGATGCATAAGGCGTTGGGGATGGTGTCGGGCATGGTCGGCGGAGGGTATCGGCCGGAGTGCGTGGTGGCGGGATTCATGGATGCGGAGGATCAGAGATTCCTCGCAAACGAGGAGGGAATTCATGTGTGCCAAGGGCAGATATGGAGCCAGCACGGCATCGATCATGGCGATGGTGACGGAGGCATCTGCTACCCGTACTACCCGAGCCGCGAGCATTATCTGAAGCCCGCGCAGGGAGCTGCGGATTTCATCGATAGCGTGTGTCTCGACGGATGGACGTGTGATTTTCTTGCAGCGCGGCGAGAGGGATTTCAGGGGGGATTCAACAGCCGGATGGGCGTGGGGCCGATTGAGACGGTGGGGAATCTGGGCAAGGACGTCGGGCGCAAAGAGATGATGGACACGACCGCGGTACACTTCGACAGCGGCGCGAAGATGAATGGATTTGGGTGGGTGACGGCGATCTGGGAGGTGTCGATCGGGCACGACGAGGACCTGACGTATTGGCTGCAGGCGATGCGCGAACGTTGGCCGGATACGCAGGTGATGACCGAGGGAGCGTTCGGGTTGGAATGGCGGAAACATACTCCGAATAATTCGCTGCTGAACTATCGCTTCGATGAAAAGGGGACGGGCGCTCCGGGTTCGGAGAAAGACCTGGAGATCGAGTGGTTCATGAACCGCGAGTTTCGCTTGGCGCTGCTGCGCGACTGGAAGACGGAGAGTCCGTGGATGGCGATCGACTTCACTCGGTATGACCTGAAGGCCGCGGAGCCGAAGGGGTTGCAGCGTGAGTGGAGCCTGATGAATGTGCTGAATCAGAAAGGCATACGGGCGCAGGATAAGCCGATGCGGCTGGGACAGATCAGTGCCGAAGATCAACGCATGATTTATGCGATGTATCCGAAGCTGAAGAGCGAGGCTTGACGAGGGGTGATGACGGCAGATGGTGGGTTGCTGCGAAAATAGTAGGAATGCAGAAGACGTCAGATGCACCGTCTGTAATCGGGATCGATTTCGGAACAACCAATAGTTCGATGGCCCTTGCGGGAGAGGATGCGCAGGTGCAGCTCGCGTCGTTTCGCGCGCGAGGAGCGGAGACGTTTTCGTCGCGGTCGGTGCTGTATCTGGAGAGGATCAAGGATGCGAGCGGGGTGCGGCGAACGCACACGTGGACGGGGCCGGATGCGATTGAGCATTACCTGGAGGCAGAGGAAAAGGGACGGCTGATCCAGTCGCTGAAGTCGTATCTGCCGAGCCGCACGCTGACGGGAACGGGAATCTTTGGGCGTCGCTACAGCTTTGAAGATCTGGTGGCTCGCATCCTCTCTGATTTGCGCGAGCATGCGGAGCGGCAGTTTGGGCGACCGATTCGTCATGCGATGGTGGGGCGTCCGGTTCGCTTTGTGGGAGCGGAGACGGAGGAAGATGATGCGTATGCGGTCTCTCGTTTGCGCAGTGCGTTTGCGCTGGCGGGTTTTGAGTCCGTGGAGTTGGAGTTGGAGCCTGTGGCGGCGGCGTATTCGTATCAAGCGACGCTGGACCACGATGAGTTGATCTTGATTGGGGACTTCGGCGGAGGCACCAGCGACTTTTCGCTGCTGCGTGTGGGGCCGGGTGTGCGGCGGCGCGGACGGACGCCGCAGGATGTGCTGGGCAACAGCGGCGTGCGGCTTGCTGGCGATTCGTTCGATGCGCGGCTGGTGCGGAAGCTGGTGTCGCCGGCGCTGGGTTCGGACTCGTATGCGAGGTCGATGAACAAGATTCTGCCCGCGGTTCCGGCGTGGATTTATGCGAACCTCGAGCGCTGGCATTACCTGTCGTTCCTGCGCACGCATGAGGTGACGGAGATCCTTCGCAGCGCTCGGCTGCGGGCGCTGGAGCCGGAGAAGATCAAGGCTCTGAGCACGCTGATTGAGGAAGATCTTGGCTATCAACTGCACCAGGCAGTGCAGCGCGTGAAGTTTGAGTTGTCACATGCGGAGAGCGCGGTGTTTCGGTTTCGCGATGGCAGCATGGAGCTGGAGATTCCGGTGACGCGCACGGAGTTTGAGGGCTGGATATCGGACGAGTTGCGCTCGATTGAGCGCTGCGTGGACGAGTTGCTGGAGACGTCAGGTGTGAGCGCTCGGGATGTAGATTGCGTGTTTCTGACGGGAGGAAGTTCGTTTGTGCCGGCGGTGCGTCGTATATTTGCGAAGCGGTTTGGCGAGACTCGCATTCGCAGCGGCAATGAGTTCACGTCGGTGGCACATGGCCTGGCGCTGCGTGCGCAGGAGTCGTTGCGGTAACCGGTCAAGGTGGATGCAGTGCTTCGATAGAATTGAGGGATGGCAACACCGCGTGTAAAGACGCAGTTTGTGGAGACGTCACTGAGTGGGCTGGGGTTGTTGGGGACGCCGATCTTCAACAAGGGAACGGCGTTTCCGGCGTCCGAGCGCGATGAATTTTCGTTGCATGGCTTGTTGCCTCCGCATATTGGCACGCTCGATGAGCAGGTGGAGCGGCGGCTGAAGGCGTTTCGCGCACTGCCCGATGACTTCGCAAAGTACACGTTCATGCGCGATCTGCAGGACCTGAACGAGACGCTGTTTTATGCGCTCATCACGCGCAACATCGAGGAGATGCTGCCGATCGTGTACACGCCGGCGGTGGGCGAGGGCTGCCAGCGGTTCTCGGAGATTTGGCGCAAGTCGCGCGGAGTGTTTCTCAGCTACCCGAACCGCGATCGCATCGAGACGATCCTCGGGCATCCGCGCTATGACGGCGTGCGCTGCATCGTCGTATCCGACGGCGAGCGCATCCTGGGGCTCGGCGATCAGGGCGCTGGGGGCATGGGGATTCCTATCGGCAAGCTCGCTCTGTACACGGCGCTGGCGGGGATTCATCCGCTGAAGTGCCTCCCAGTATTTCTCGATGTGGGCACGGACAACGCTGCTCGTATCGCCGATCCGCTGTACATCGGATGGCGGCATGAGCGTGTGCGCGGCGCGGAGTATGAGAAGTTTGTCGATAGCTTTGTGCGAACCGTGAAGAAGCGCTGGCCACACGTGCTGCTGCAGTGGGAAGACTTCGCCGGACACAACGCATCGCGGCTGCTGGAGCGCTATCGTGAGGTGCTACCGAGCTTCAACGACGACATTCAGGGAACTGCTGCGGTGGCCGTTGCGACGGTGCTGGCGGGAGTGAATGTAACGGGCGTTCCGCTGACCGAGCAGCGATTTGTGGTGTTCGGATTCGGCTCGGCGGGGCTGGGGATTACGGAGCTCCTACGCAAGGCGCTGATGAATGCGGGGCTGAGTGATCGCGAGGCTCGCGCACGTTTCTATGCAGTCGATAAAGATGGACTGCTGGTGGAAGGAATGGACGGGCTGTCGCGAGAGAAGGCGGGGTTTGCGAGGCCGTTGAGTGAGATTGCTGGATGGAGAGCGGTGGAACCCACATCTCAGAATCGAGATGTGGGGCACCCGAATTTCGGGGGCCGGAGGATTGGCTTGCTGGAGGTTGTCGAGCGAGTGCGGCCGACGGTGCTGCTCGGAGTTTCAGGACAGGCGGGAGCGTTCAGCGAGGACGTGGTGCGCGCGATGGCGAGAGGCCTGCAGCAGGAGGGTCGCGAGGTGCGTCCGGTGATTCTGCCGCTGTCGAACCCGACCAGCCGCTGCGAGGCGGCGCCCGCGGATGTGATTCGCTGGACTGAGGGTCGAGCGATTGTGGGGACAGGAAGTCCGTTCGGTGCAGTGCAGTTTGGGGACCAGGAGATCAAGGTCGCGCAGACGAATAATTCGTATATCTTTCCGGGGATGGCGCTGGGCATTGTGAGCTCGCGCGCGAAGCAGGTGAGCGAGGGGATGATGATGGCGTCGGCGCTGGCGTTGGCCGAGCTATCGCCCACACGCACGAATGCGAAGGGCGCGCTGCTGCCTCCGCTGGAGTCGCTGCGGTCGGTGTCGCTGAGCGTGGCGCTGGCGATTGGGCGGCAGGCCGAGCGCGAAGGCCTCGCGGAGATGAAGGGCGAGGCGTTTGTCGACGCCGTTCGCACGAACGTGTGGGAGCCGGTGTATCTGCCGTACCGGCGGAGGTAGTGTTGTCAGCTTCCAGCTTCCAGCTTCCAGCTAGAAGCTAAAGGCTAGAAGCTGGTTCTTCGGCTAGCGATTGAAGTCGTGGATCGTCTGGCCGGCGGCTTGGGCCACGGCTCCGGCGGCGTCCTTGACGGAGCCGGCTACCTGGTCGACGACACCCTGGTTTGCGAGGTCGGCGTTGCCGGTGGCGTTGCCGAAACCCTCTTTCAGCTTGCCGACGAGGTTGGTTCCGGAGCCGCTGATGCGATTCTTCGAGCCCCACACGGAGGTGCGGCGAGCGGCGTTCTCAATGTCATCGTTGCCGGTCGCGTACTCAGGGCCGGGTGTGTTGGCGACGACGTAGGCGGCGGCGACGAGACCGGCGGCCGCAATGATCCAGGGCAGAGCTTTCATAGGTGTTCTCCTCGTGCGTTTGGATGCACGCGCGGCGCAAGGCGTTGGGTTTCCCTAGAATGGATTTGGAGCACATCAACAGGCGTGAAGAAGAGCGAAGGGTTAGATGTCGGCGATGCCGCGGGATGAGGGAACGATGCAGTATGACGTGGTGGTGCTGGGCGCGGGTGCGGCCGGGATGATGTGTGCGTTTGAGGCCGGCCAGCGAGGTCGCCGCGTGCTGTTGCTCGAGCATGGCGAGCGTGTGGGGCAGAAGATTTTGATCTCCGGAGGAGGCCGCTGCAACTTCACGAATATTCATGCAACTGCAGCGAGTTTCCTGAGCGAGAATCCGCACTTTGCGAAGTCCGCGCTGGCTCGCTTTACGCCGAAGGACTTTGTGGCGCTGGTGGAAAAGCACGGGATCAAGTATCACGAGAAGACGCTGGGGCAGTTGTTCTGCGATGACTCGGCGCGGCAGATTGTGACGATGCTGGAGAAGGAATGTGCGGGCGCTGGCGTGGAGACTCGCGTGGGCGTTAGCGTGGAGCGTGTGCGAACCCACCCCGCCGCGCAAACTACGCGCGTTGAGGCTGGGGCACTCGGTTTGGGTGCGAGGTTTGTGGTGGAGACGAGCGCGGGGAGTTTTGTTTGCTCGTCGGTGGTGGTGGCCACCGGTGGGCTGTCGATTCCGAAGATGGGAGCGACGGGGTTTGGGTATGAGGTGGCGCGGGAGTTTGGGCATGCGGTGATTGAGCCTCGCGCGGGGCTGGTGCCGCTGATGTTTTCGGTGGGAGATCGCGAGCGATGGTGCGACCTGGCGGGGCTGTCGACGGAAGTAGTCGGGAGTGCGGTTGCGTCGGCGCGCGAAGGGCGGAAGCGAATTCCGCGGTCGGTGAAAGAGGACAAGTCGAAGGTGAAGTTTCGCGAGAAGCTACTGATCACGCATCGTGGATTGAGCGGGCCGGCAGTGCTGCAGGTGTCGTCGTACTGGAGCGTTGGGGGAGAGGTAACGTTCGACCTGGCTCCGGGGATGGAGGTGTTTCGGCCACTGCTGCAGCAGACCGCGGGGCGCGACTGGAACAGCGCGTACGCAGCATTGCGGATGGTGCTCCCTACTCGAATGGCGGAGAGGTGGGTGCGGGTTCGGGCCAATGCGGGCACGGGCGATTGGACGAATGCGGGGATCACGAAGCTGGAGGCCGAGCTGCACGCGTGGACGCTGCGGCCGGATGGCAGCGAGGGATTTGCAAAGGCTGAGGTCACCGTTGGAGGAGTCGATACGAACGAGCTTGACGCTCGCACGATGGAGAGCAAGCGGGTTCCCGGCCTGTACTTTATCGGCGAGGTCGTGGACGTGACGGGGTGGCTGGGAGGCTATAACTTCCAGTGGGCATGGGCGAGCGCCGTGTCTGCGGGCGCTGCTGCGTAGGGCGCTCCGGATGCTGCTGCGTGGGGTGTTCTGCGTACTGCTGCGTGCGGAGTTTCGTGCGGTCTACTGCACGACAAGCGTTACGTTGACGCCGTGATTGAGGCCGGCGGACGACGCTCCGACGGTGAGCGTATAGGTGCCGGGTGCGGTCGGGGTCGCGAGGCCGGAGCCGCCCGACGCGGGGATGACGCGGCTGGCTCCGCAACCGCTGAACGCAGCCATTCCGCAGCCCAGCGCAAGGATCAGCGCCAGCCGGCTGAAGCGCCGACGTCGTGCTGCGATGGCCAGCGGCAGCAGCATCGCGAGCAGGATGGCGTTGCTCCGGCTGAAGAGTGTGGCTGGTGTCTTGAGCGCCGCGAGGGCGACATCGGTTTGGACCGTTACCGAGATCGTCGATGTTCCGCCCAACGGAGCGATTGACGGACTGACGATGCAGGTGGAGTTGGCGGGAGCTCCGGTGCAGCTCAGCGCGACGTTCCCGGAGAGCCCGGTCATCGAGCTCAGCAGCATGGGGTAGTTGCCGCTCGCGCCAGAGCCCGCTAGCGTCAGTGTCGTCGCTCCGGACGGCGTGAGCGAGAAGTCGATGCCGGTGCCCGAGAGCGTCGTCGTCTGCATGCCGGACGGAGCGTTGTCTCTGAAGGTGAGCGTGCCTGCGATGTGCCCGGCGCTGGTGGGAGCGAAGACGACGGTGAGGGTGCAGGCAGCGTTGACGGCGAGGCTGGTGCCGCAGGTGTTGGCGGCGAGGTTGAAGCCCGGGGACACGGCGAGGTTCTTGATGGAGAGCGGAAGTCCGCCGTTGTTGGTGAGGACGAGGGCCTGGGAGAGCGCGGTGAGGCCCACGCCGGTGGCCGGAAAGCTCAGCGAGATCGGACTGAGCGACACCCCGGGTCCCGCAATGCCAGTGCCGCTGAGCGCCACGGTCTGGAAGTGGAACTGATCGGTGATGGTGAGCGTTGCGGTGCGGGTCCCCGTTGCGGTTGGAGAGAACAGGACCTTGAAGACGCAACTGGAGTTTGCCGCGAGAGAGTTGCCGCAGCCGTTCATGACGGAGAAGTCTCCGGGCGAGAGGCTCGCGGAGATGAGCGTTAGCGCGACGCCGCCTGCGTTGGTGAGCGTGACCTGTTGCGCTGCGCTCGTCGTACCAATCTGCTGCTGGGCAAAGCTGAGCGAGAGCGGCGAGAGTGTGTCGGTCGCGGGAGCGTTGCCTGTGCCGGAGAGTTGCGCGGTCTGCGTCGCGGCGGACGGAGTTCCGCTGTTGTCGGCGATGGAGAGCGTTGCGGAGTGAACGCCGGCAGCGGTCGGCGAGAAGACGATGGAGATCGAACAGGCGGTGGAGGGAGCGAGCATTGCGGTGCAGGTGTTCGCGTTGATCGTAAAGTCAGCCGGTTCGCCGAGGATGACCGGGGCCTGCAGCGTCGCCGCCGTGCCGCCAGTATTCGCGACGGTGATGATCTGCCGCGCGGAGGTCTGGTTCACCAGCGTCGCTGGAAAGACGAGCGCGAGCGGCGTCAGGATGATTGACGCAGGTGCCGTGCCCGTGCCGTCGAGCATCACCGTAGCCTGCCCGCCCGGAATGTTGGCGTAGATCGTGAGAAGGCCGGACCGGGCCCCGATGGCCGTGGGAGCGAACACAAGGTTGATCGTGCAGGTGGCGTTGACAGCGAGGGTTTGGCCAGCGCAGTTGTCAGTCTCTGTAAAGTCGCCCGTCAGCGCCGGTGTGCCGAAGGTGACGGGGCCGCTGCCGTTGCTGGTCAGCGTGAGCGTCTGCGAAGTCGACTGCGTTCCGACCTGCTGTGCCGCGAAGCTGAAGCTGGTAGCCGATAGGGTGATCGCTGGCTGGGCGGGAACGCTCGCCGTAAGCAGCGGCGTCTGCCACAGGCCGCGGCCGTAGGTGGCTGCCCGCAGCATGCCGCGGCGGCCGTCGCCGGTAGGAAGGTTGGCCGCGGCCGCCAGAGCGGTGACCGGAGCGTTGGGCAGCACCGTGCCCAGCACGCTCCAGCAGTTGGTCGTCGGACACGTTGTGATGGCCTGGGTCACATAGACTCCGCTGTCCATCGCGACGTACACCGTGTTCGCGTCGTTGGGGTCCACGACGACGGCATTCGCGGGAGCATTGGGAAGGTTGGCGCTGAGGTTCAGCCAGCTGCCTCCGAAGTTGGTCGAGCGATACACGTGCGGTACGCCGAAGCCCATCACCGTTGCATAGACCGTCGCTCCCGTCGCATCGTGAGGATCGACGGCGATGGACGAGATATCGAAGTGGCCGGGATTGAAGACGTGGGCGTTCGCGATGTCGTTGGTTACCGGAGCGAGCGCAGCGTCGGTCCACGCAATGGCGCTCGTCGCGGTATTCGCGGAGGTGGTGACGAAGAGGTGTCCGGCCTTGCTGTTGCCACCGTCGAGCGAGCCTGCGATCCCCGCATAGATAACCTTGGAGCCCGAGTTTTGCAGGTTGGAGCTGACCATGTTCGGGCCACCCGCGGCAATTGAGCGGATCAGCGCGCTGTACTGCGAGCAAGGCGTCGTGATGCCGCCGAACGCCGGGCTGATCGCATTCGCGTTGGTCCAGGTTGAGCTGTTCGACGCCGCTCCCCGCCAGATGCGGCATGTCCCGACGATCAGACTGGAGGTCAGCGAAGGGTCAAGCAGCGTCGGTGTATCCAGCAAACCAGCATCTCCGTTGACCTGCGCTGCTCCGATGGTTGCCGGAGGAAGGAAGTCTCCCGCGACGCAGTTTACGCCCAGCGGGCACGCAACGAGGTTCACTCCCGCACCGATGGCGACCAGCCAGTTCGACGGAGTATTGGGGTCGATCGACGGATAGCCTCCCTCGCCTGCGGAGAGCTGCGGCCACGCGCTGAGGGCAGAGGCGGTCGAGGTCGCCGCCGAGCCATTCGCTCCGAGCCCGGCGATCAGCGTGTTCGCTGCCGTGGGATCCTGAGCAAAGCCGACGACCTCTGCCAGCGAGCCGCCCGAGCCCAGAGCGCTGTTGAGGTTCTCGAAGTGAGCGTTGTCGCCCGACGAGCAGACGCTGCCCGTCTCCGCGACGCCGTCCAGCGATCGCCACAGGCCTCCGTCGTTGCCCACATAGAGCAGCGGAACTCCGCTCGTCTGCATCACGGTGGCAATCGCGTGTTGCTCCGCCGCGACCTGCGCGGGAGCGTTGCAGCCGTCCAGCGCGTTGGTCGTATTACGGAGGATGCAGGTCGAAGCTCCCGCGGCCATCGCGCAGCTATAGAGGTCCACCGTGCCTACATACAGCAGCGTTCCATTCGCCGCTGCCGGTGCGGCGTTCAGCGCCAGCGTGTAGCTTCCCTGCGCAATCGCGGTGTTTCCGCCACCCGTCTCCAAGGCTCCGTTGTCGATGCGGTGAGCAAAGGTAGGAGCAGGCGTGGCGCAGGCATTGGACGCAGCAGCGCACAGGTCCTGCCACAGCCCCTGGTCGACATCGTTGCTGTCCACGGTGAGAGCATAGAGGTCGCCCGTCGTCGGCTGCACAGCCAGCGTTCCGCGAAAGATCGGGCAGTTCGGGCTGCCCTTGCCGCTCGGGCCAACGGGACAGAGCGTGGTCGTGAGATTCGTTCCGGGCTGCACCAGCAATCGCGTCCAGGTTGCGCCGTCGGGAGAAGAGTAGTAGCCGTGCGACCGGACCGCCGCAAAAAACTTGCCTCGCAGGGCGTCCCACACCACCGACGTCGCTGCATTGCCCACCTCTCCGGTGCCCAGCGGCTGCGGCTGCTGCACCACGTTCGCACCGTCGTAGATCGTCGCCATCTGCCATGTCTGGCCGGAGTCAGTGGAGTAGTAGAGCCCGGGGATGGACGCGGAGGTCGCCGCGTTCACAATCGCCGACTGCGGCGACGTGCTGAACGCCGCAACCACCAGCGCGGGCGTCGCTGCACAGAAGGCGATGGCTGCAGTGGAGAGCCCGATGAACGAGTGCTTGCCGTTGGCTCCATCCTGCGAACCCTGGATCAGCGTCCACGTGAGCCCTCCATCGGCGGAACGCAGCAGGCCCTCGCCGTAGAGCGAATCGGTCGCTCCGTTGGGGTCGCCCGTCCCCGCGAGCACGATCGGATTCACGCTCGGCTGCACGGCGACCGCGCCGATCGACAGCGACGGCGTGGCGCTCGCTCCGGCGTTCGCGCTGAAGACCGGCAGCGTGTCCGTGAGCGGGGCGAAGCTGGCCGAGGACAGCCCTCCCGCAGCGTTGGTCGACTTCCACACGCCGCCACCGGTGGTGCCCAGGTAGACCGTATTCCCGCTCGCATCGTTCAGGTCGGGAGCGATCGCGGCGACGCGCCCTGTGAGGTTGTTGTAGGTGGCAGAGGTAATGGACCCTGGCCCCAGCGGCTGCCACCCGGCCCCCAGGTTCACCGTGCTTCGGGGATAGGCGCTCGGCTGCGTTTGCGCAACTGGACTCTGCCCGCCGGAGGGCTGTTGGGCCCGCAGCGGAGCCAGCGCGCCGATCAGCATGGCGCCCACGGCCACCACGCTGATGGCGCGCAGCCGTGGGCGTTGGCTGTGAAGAATGGCCACAGGGCTTACGATCCGGAAATGGGGGCTCGCGAAACGGCTCGGCGGCAAGCTGGTACCCAGAGATTCGGTTGTTGGGCCCTGGTCCATACTGCCCTTATCGGATCAAAGGCGCTGGGGAATAGGGGATTCTGAAGTTATTTCTAAGAAAAATGCACCAGACGTCAACATTTTTCTTAAAGTTGTCTGTTGTGGAAGAGTGTAGCAGTCCGGGACACTCCTCAGCCGTGCGGCTCAGCACCGCACAATCTTCGGCGAGCTCATCCCTCGCGTCACATTGCGCGTGTCCACAAACAGTTTGCTAGCTGCCACTAGCGCCGCAATATCGTAAGCCGAGTGGTCCGTCACCAGCAGCACGCAGTCAAACTCTCCCGCCCGCTCCAGCGCCGTCGAGTGAGCCCGGATCGAGTAGTGCCTCCCCGCTCCCACCTCCGGAAAGTACGGATCGTTGTAGCTCACCTCGGCCCCGGACTGTTGCAGTAGAGAGAAGATCGTCAGCGCTGGCGACTCGCGCAGGTCATCCACATCGCGCTTGTACGCGATGCCCAGCAGCAGCACCGTCGCTCCCGCCAGTGCGATCCCGGCTCGCTCCAGTGCCCGCTCCACCGTCTGCACCACGAACGACGGCATTGCCTCATTCACCTCGCCAGCCAGCTCGATAAAGCGAGTCGGACGGTCGAACTGCCTCGCGCGCCAGCTCAGATAAAACGGGTCGACCGGGATGCAGTGGCCCCCGATCCCCGGCCCGGGATAGAACGCCTGGAAGCCGAACGGCTTGGTCGCCGCCGCGTCAATCACCTCCCAGATGTCGATCTTCATCGCCAGGCAGAGCTGCTTCAATTCATTCACCAGCGCAATGTTCACGCCGCGATAGATGTTCTCCAGCAGCTTCGTCATCTCCGCCGCCTCGGTTGAGCTGACAATCACGGTGCGGTCGAAGATCGTGCCGTAGAGTGCAGCGGCGGCCGCGCTGGCGCTGCGGTCAATCCCTCCAATTACCTTCGGAACCGCGTGGCGGGGAGTCGTCGTGTTGCCGGGATCTTCCCGCTCCGGAGAGAACGCCAGCATTGTTCCGGTAAGCGGCTGTGAGAGATCCGACCTGTCCGGATCGTCCAGCCTCTCCTCCGCACGCATCACGCTGAGGCCCACGGGGCCAAGCCGCTCGAGCTCCGGCAGCACCAGCTCGGTCGTGGTGCCCGGCCACGTCGTGCTCTCCAGCACAATCAGTTGGCCGACGAAGCTATGCGGAGCCACGGCACGAACCGTGTCCTCGATGTAGCTCATGTCCGGCGTGTGGTCCGGATTCAGCGGCGTTGGAACGCACAGCAGCACCGCATCGCACTCGCGTAACCGTGCGAAGTCCGTCGTCGCGCTAAACCCGGAAGCCCTCGCCGCGGCCAGAGCCTCGGGCGCGATGTGATGAATATACGAGCGGCCCTGGTTGAGCATCGCAACCTTCGCTGCATCGATGTCGAAGCCCGTCACCTGGAAGCCGGCCTTCGCGAACAGCAGTGCCAGCGGCAGTCCCACATAGCCAAGCCCGATGATGGCGACCCGGGTCTCGCGCGATGCTACCCGATCGATCCACTCCGAAAGAGGAAGGCGGCTCATCCGAGAGGCGGCTCCCCGGCTGCAATCTGCGTGCGGCACCACTCCACCGTCCGCTCCAGCCCGGTCTCAAAGTCCACCACCGGAGCATAGCCAAAGGCCTCGCGCGCCGCAGAGATGTCCGCCAACGAGTTGCGAATATCCCCGGCGCGTGGCTCCGTATAAACCGGAGCGGCGCTGTACCCGGTGATCTTCGCCAGCAGCCGGTAGGTATCGTTCAGCGAGATTCGCTCTCCGCAAGCCACGTTGAAGACGCGCCCCGCAACGTTCTCCTCCGGTGCGTTCAGCGCCAGCAGATTCGCGCTCACCGCGTTGGCAATGTAGGTAAAATCGCGGCCCTGTTCGCCGTCGCCCTGGATTGTTGGCTGCTGCCCTTGGAGCATCTGCAGTGCCCACTTCGCGATCACCCCGGAGTACGGCGAATCGGGAGCCTGTCTCGGCCCAAAGATATTGAAGTAGCGCAGGCACACCGTCTCCATGCCATACACGCGAGCGTAGCTCTGCATATAAAGCTCTCCCGCAAGCTTCTGCACGGGGTACGGAGCGATGGGCTGCGGCGTCATCGTCTCAACGCGAGGAAAGCCCGGCTGATTGCCATACGCAGAGCTTGACGCAGCATAGAGCACACGCTTGATCCCCGCCGCCCGAGCTCCTTCCAGCAGATTGAACGTGCCGTCGAGGTTGGCATTGTGGCTCGGCCGAGGCTCCTTCACACTGCGAGGAACACTCGGCAGAGCTCCCTCATGCAGAATCGCGTCGACTCCAACGCAAGCTCTCGCAACCGCGTCGGCATTGGCTAGATCGGCTTCGACGAAGTCCACGCCCGCAGGAATGTTGCCGCGCTTGCCGGTGGCAAAGTTATCCAGCCCACGCACGGCATGCCCTTGTGCGAGCAGAGCGTCCGCAAGGTGCGAGCCAATAAAGCCCGCCACGCCGGTGATGAGATAAGTAGCCAACTCAGAGAGTTTACCCCGTTCCGTCGCCTATGCGGACGACCCGCTCATCATCCTCGTAATCGTTGGGCGAACGACCAGGCCCAGCAAGTCAATCCCCGCATGGACAGCGATCGCGACCCATAGGTCTCCGGTCCACAGATAGAGGCCCGCGAGGCCCGCGCCAAGGAGCGCCGTCACCGCAACGCCCGCCGCTCCCTGGTAGGAGTGGACCAGCCCGAACAGAACCGTCGCCAGCGCAAACGCCAGTAGTGCATTGTGCAGCAACCCCACCAGCAGCAAGGGCAGCAGCAGGCGGAAGAAGACCTCTTCACTGAAGCCTGCGTTGAGCGCCAGCAGCGTCGTCCATCCTGTCTCCGCCGCATTGCGAGGCATCAGCGGCTCAACGTCTCCGACCGTCACCGGCTGTAGCTTGAACCTCTTCGCCACCACCACACCCAGAGCTGCGCCGCCAATCAGAGCTCCGCAGATCACTCCGGCAATCAGTCCCTTGTCCGGCACCTGCGCGGGCGGCACAAGGGCTCGCAGGCGCTCCGTCAGCGGAAGAAATTCGTCGGGCATCTGCACCAGGGCGTGCAGCCGCTGCAGTATGAGGAGGCAGAAAAAAGTGGCTCCGGAGAAGAACCCGAAGCTCTTCACAATCCAGCCCGCGTAGCAACGTTGCCGGTCGGCGCTGCGGGTCAGCTTCTTGAATGCAGTATATTCGGCGGCATCGTTGCGAACGAACCACCACGCAATAGCGAGACACAGGGAGAGCAGTAGGATCAGCTTGAACATGGCCATAGCAGGGAAGTCAACGCTACCGTATCACGAGCCCGCAGCGGCTTCTCCCGTCGGCTCAGTAGGTGCGCACAATAAAGTCGATGACCTTCACCATGTGGCTATCGAACTTGCTGATGCTGCGGGTCGGGGAACGATAGCCGCGGAACAGCACCCACACTTCGTAGTCCGCGTTGCCATCCAGACGCTTGAAGTTGTAGCGCCCGCTCTCGTCGGTGATGTAGGTGATCACTACGCCTGTATTGGTATTGCGCAGCTCAACGACGGCGTTGCGAATCGGCTCATGTCCCGAGTCCCGGATGCTTCCGGAAAGGCTCCGAACCGAGGGTTGCGGCATCTTCTGTGCTCGCGCCGGACCCGACCCCAGCGCTGCTCCCACCGCACAAAACATCAGCCCCGCGGCGGCGCACAGCATCGTCGTTGTCCGCCAGCGGTGATGCGTGCTCGTCTGCGTTTGCATGAAGCTCTTTCGTATCCGCATCAGCATCTTGTAAAAGGCCAGCACCAGCATCGCATGGAAGTCTACAACCGTCTTCCTGACGACGCTGGATCCGAATATTGGATGCGGCAACTCGCTCGAACGGCTGAAGTTTTTGCGCGGGCAGCTTTTCAGCCCTAGTAGCTGTGGCCCAGCACCGGATGAGCCTCATACGGTGCTTCCAGGCGCGCAATCTCGTCCGTCGTCAGCTTCAGCTGCAGCGCCTTCAGGGCGTCCTCCAGTTGATAAATCTTACTCGCTCCCAGGATCGGAGCCGTCACCCCCGGCCTCGACAGAATCCATGCCAGCGCGATCTGCGCGGGCACCACATCGCGAGCCGCCGCAATCTCGACCACGCGGTCTACGACGTCGAAGTCGCTCTCGCGATAGTACAGGCCATGGCCGAAGTCGTCAGTCCGGGCGCGCAGCGTCTCGGTCTTGCCATCGCCGCGTTTGCGCGAGCCGGTCAGGAAGCCTCGCGCCAGCGGGCTCCACGGAATGCACCCAATCTTCTGATCGAGGCACAGCGGAATCATCTCGCGCTCTTCCTCGCGATACACCAGGTTGTAGTGGTTCTGCATCGTCACGAAGCGAGCCAGGCGGTTCACCCTCTGGAACTGCAGCATCTTCTGGAACTGCCACGCATACATGCTCGACGCCCCGAGATACAGCGCCTTGCCCGCCTTCACCACATCATGCAACGCCTCGCAGGTCTCCTCAATCGGAGTCAGAGGATCGAAGCGGTGGATCTGATACAGGTCCACATACTCCACGCCCAGCCGCTTGAGGCTGGCATCGATCGACGCCAGGATGTGTTTGCGTGAGAGCCCGCGATCATTGGGGCAATCGCTCATCGGGTTGTAGACCTTGGTCGCGATGACCAGCTCGTCGCGGCGAGGCTGAAACTCTCGCAGCAGCTTGCCCGTGATGCTCTCGCTCTCTCCAGTCGAGTACATGTCCGCGGTGTCGAAGAAGTTGATGCCCGCCTCCACCGCACGCCGCACAATCGGCCGAGCCTCGCCCTCTTCCAGCACCCACTGTCGCCACTTCTTGCTACCGTAGCTCATCATTCCCAGGCATAGCGGAGAGATTCGTGCTCCCGTGGAGCCGAGATTAACGGTGGTCATCGTGGTCGTACAGTTTTCGCTCATGCGCATTGGACGCAGCAAGGGCTTCCGGAGTTCCACAAGCAGTGGGCCTACCCCGTGCAGCGCATTGGCATCAGACCTACACAGGAGCCGTCGCGTGCGCGTTAATTGGCTGCCTTCGGGCGGTCAACGGGCCCCCTTACAACGCGCGCGCGACCCTCCGAAGGCTGTGAGAGGAACTCTCTTCGCTATGCCTTTGTCGACGCGGTTGTGGACTCCGCCGTGCGCAGGCCAGGCACGCCCATGGCCTCCGTCACCGCGACAAAGCAGCTCTGTCCCGGCGTCCCGAAGGCCGCAGCCACAGGCCCGTCCACGTCTCTGACACGATGATGCTGTTGCCCGCATTGCGTGGGTCATAGCGAACCTGCACCGGCTGGTCGATGCGGAACCCAAGCACCTCATCGGCCAGCGTCGTCACGTCCTGCGCGCAGTTATACGTCAGTCCGGCAACGCTATAGCTATAGACCAGCACATCCGGAGTGGGGGAGATACTGTCTTCATTGCCCAGCGTCCTCGCATCCAGAATCACCCCGTCCGTGATCCGGCCGTTCAGGGCCAGGCTCTCGCGGCGGCGGCGCTCAATCTCCTCCGCCGACAGTCGGTGTGCGGCGATATACCACCACACTCCGCCCACAACCACGGCGACTCCCGCAGCAATGCCGCCGATCAGTCGCGGGTCCTGGCCACGGAAGTTTGGGTTGTGAATTACATGCGTAAGTAGCTGGAGAATCGGTTTCAAGGGCCTCAGTAAAACAAGAGCACTGCTACAGAAAGCATAGCCCAGCGCAACCGCCCGCGGTGATGGGCCGCTGCGTTCTGTCGCGCAAAGGTTCCCAGTCTGGTTCCCAATTTGGTTCGCGGCGATATACTGCGGTGTGCGAACCCTGAAGAAAACTACGCTGCGGGAGACGGCCGCCGGCCACCCGCTCGATCTTGCCGACGGCCGCCGTGTGCGCTCCACCACGGTCATCTGCGTCCGTCGCGGCAACGCGATGGTTATGGCGGCCGACGGCCAGGTAACCCTCGGCTCCACCGTCATGAAGCACTCCGCGAAGAAGATCCGTCGCCTCTATAACGACAAGATTCTCGCCGGCTTCGCTGGCTCCACCGCCGACGCCTTCTCCCTCTTCACTCGCTTCGAATCCAAGCTCGAGCAGTACGGTGGCAACCTCGGCCGCTCCGCCGTCGAGCTCGCTAAAGACTGGCGCACCGACAAGCTCCTCCGCCAGCTCCAGGCGCTGCTCATCGTCGCCGACGCGAAACAAATGTTTCTCCTCTCCGGCGATGGCGACGTCATCGAGCCCGACCCCGTCGGCGACCCCGCCGAGGGAGGCCTCATCGCCACCATCGGCTCCGGTGGAAGCTTCGCTCTCGCTGCCGCCACCGCGCTCATGGAGAACACCCAGATGTCCGCCCGCGAGATCGTCGAACGCAGCATGAAGATCGCCGCCGAGATCTGCATCTACTCCAACCAGAGCGTCACCATCGAAGAGCTGAAGGCGGAATAGGAGCGAACGTGGAGAAGAAATGCTTTGTTATTCAGCGTTTTGATAATGCAAGATATGACCGTCTATACGATGAAGTATTCAAACCCTCAATCGAGGAGGCGGGATTCACTCCCTATCGCGTAGATCGAGATCCTTCGGCTTCAATTCCGATAGACAGTATCGAGCGGGAAATTTCTAATGCGGACGCTTGTTTCGTTGAAATTTCAGAGGACGCGCCAAATGTTTGGTTCGAGCTAGGTTTTGCCCTCGCTAAAGATAAGCCCCTGTGTCTTGTTTGCTCCGGGGCGCGAACTAGATTTCCGTTTGATGTGCAGCATCGACAGGTTGTTACCTACCCGGAGCATCCAACACCAAGCGATTATCAGGAGTTGAAAGAAAGGATCAAAGCTCGATTGGTAAGTGTGGTCAAGAGAGATGTAACTGTTAATCAGACCGCTGAAACTGCCCGATCACTTTCGATTGCGCCGCAGACGAATGGCTTAAGAGGCCATGAACTCGTCGCGCTAACGATTCTCTTTCAGTCCCACTTCGAAGGTGGAGTTACGTCTTGGGCACTGAAGCGCGATATGGAGCGTGCGGGGTATACGGCTGAAGCGACCGCGTTGGCGGTGACGGGACTTAAGCGTGTCGGGTATGTCGCCGCCGAAAGCGTAGAAGACCAAAACGGAGATCCGTACAAAGTATTCGGAGTTACTCCCGAGGGAGAAGAGTGGCTAGTTGAGCACCAAGACGAGCTGCAACTCAAAGTGCAACAACATGATTCCCCAGCTGTTGGGATAACGGACGAGGACATCCCCTTTTAGGGAGACTATGGCAATTTACTTACCAGGAACCGCCGAAGACCAGGCCCTCTCGCTCGACGAGATGACGCCGCGAGAGATCGTCGCCGAGCTCGACAAGTACGTCGTCGGGCAGGCCGCGGCCAAGCGGGCCGTCGCCGTTGCTCTGCGCAATCGCACCCGCCGCCAGAAGCTTCCTCCCGATCTCGCCGACGAGATCATGCCCAAGAACATCCTCATGATCGGCTCCACCGGAGTCGGCAAAACCGAGATTGCGCGAAGGCTCGCGAAGCTCACCAACTCCCCGTTCCTCAAGGTCGAGGCGTCCAAGTTTACCGAGGTCGGCTACGTCGGCCGCGACGTCGAATCGATCGTGCGAGACCTCGTCGACATCGCCATCGACATGGTGCGTGCCGAGAAGCTCGACGAAGTCGAAGACCGCGCCGAACTTGCCGCCGAAGAGCGCCTCATCGAACTCCTTCTGACGCAGGGCGTAGGCTCCGGCGACGGCCCTCCGAGCAGCGTCCCTCCTGCCGAAAAGCGGGCTGAAACTACTGCCGAACTCAACGCTGAACTCGTGGCGAAGCTCGACGCCGAACACACCCCGCCCTCGATCTCCTTCTCCGGCAGCACCAGCGAAGAGCCGTACGCAACCGCGCAGGATCCCGCGAAGAATCAGGCTGCAAGCGATGCTGCGGCGACGAGTGTGCTGCCCTCCGCCATCCTGCACGCGATCGCCCGGAGTGAGAAGACAGACGCCGAGCGGGCCCGCGACCGCGAGCGGCTGCTGATCGAGTTTCGCGAAGGCAAGCTCGACGACCGCATGGTCGAGCTCGAGACCCGCGACCGCGCGCAGCCGCAGATTGAAGTCCTCAGCAACTCGCCCGAGGACATCGACCAGAACGGCATCAAGGACCTCATCGCGAACGTCTTCGGACAGCGAACCCGCAAGCGCCCCATGAAGGTCGTCGATGCCTTCGAGTACCTCACCCAGGAAGAAGAATCGCGCCTCCTCGACATGGACCACGTCGTCCGCATGGCCGTCGAGCGAGTGGAAGATTCCGGCATCGTCTTCCTCGACGAGATCGACAAAATCGCCGGCCGCGAAGGAGGCCACGGCCCCGACATCAGCCGCGAAGGCGTGCAGCGCGACATCCTCCCCATCGTCGAGGGAACCACCGTCAACACCAAGTACGGCATGGTCACCACCGACCACATTCTCTTCGTCGCCGCTGGCGCGTTCCACGTCTCAAAGCCCAGCGATTTGATTCCAGAACTGCAGGGCCGCTTCCCCATCCGCGTCGAACTTTTGCCGCTGACCGTCGAAGATTTTCTGCGCATCCTCACAGAGCCGCGAGCGTCGCTTACCAGGCAGGCCATCGCTCTGCTCGAGACCGAGGGCCTCAAGATCGAGTTCGCTCCCGAAGCCCTCGAAGAGATGGCCAGCTTCGCCTTCCAGGTCAACGAGACGACCGAAAACATCGGCGCTCGCCGCCTCCACACCATCATGGAAAAAGTGCTCGACGAGATCAGCTTCGAGGCTCCGGACATCGTCAAGGCCGCCGGCTCACCCATCTCGGACAAAGTCCCTGCGTTGGTCGAGCGAACGGTGCACTCGCCCACCGGCGAGCCCTCCACGGAGCGAGTCCTGGTCGTCGACCGCGCGTATGTCCAGAAGCAGGTAGCGGGCATCGTCAAAAATCAGGACCTCAGCCGCTATATTCTCTAGCTGCGGCGAAATCACGCAGCCGCGATATCCTGTACCAGACCATCCACTGCACCGATGAAGAGACGCAAGCAACGAGGAATCCTGTGAGATCGCAAACCCTGCGCCGTGCCCTGCCGGTCTACCTCGCGCTGCTCCTTCCCATCGCGTGGCTCGCGACGAAGTTCGATCCCTACCAGGTCGACGGCGACGCGATGGCCTATATGGACATCGCCGACCTCATGCGTTCGCACCACTGGGCGGGCGTCGTCAACGCCTACTGGCACCCGCTCTATCCCGCCTGCCTAGCCCTCGCGCAGAGCGCTTTCCACACCACGCGCAGCAACGAACTGCACGCCTACTACGTGCTCAACTTCGTCATCTTCCTGGCCTCCGTCGCAGCCATGTTGGCTTTCGTCTCGGCCCTCGATAAACTCCGCAAGCGCCTGTCCCCAAGCCCCGATCAGAACAACGGCATCGCGCCGCTCCTCGGCCTGAATGCACTGCGACTGCTGGGCGTCGCGCTCGTCGTCATCGCCTCGCAGCGAGAGCTCTCCACGGGCAAGATCCGCCCCGACCTCCTGCTGCAAACCCTCATGCTGGCGGCCTTCGCGATGCTGCTGCAATCGTTCGCGACGGAGAGCCTCATCTTCGCTCCGCTGATGGGTCTCTTCTTCGGCCTCGCGTATCTCACCAAGTCCTTCGCGTTCGTCGTGGCCCTGCTCACCATCGCTCTGATGGTGCTCTTCCAGGCCTGGCTGCAGCGTCGCAAGCCCGTCCGCGTGCTCACCGCCGCAGCCCTCGCGCTGGTCGTCTTCGCGGCGGTTGCAGGCCCGTACGTCGCAGCACTCTCCCGGCAAAAACATCACTTCGACTTCGGCGACTCCGGAGCTCTCAACTACGCCTGGTACGTCAGCGGCACCGTCAAGATGCACCTCGAGCCGTGGATGACCAGCAGCTTCGGCTCGGCCACCGTGCACCTCATTCATCCCGAGCAGCAGCTCCTCGCGCACCCCGGCATCTACAGCTATCGCGCCGAGCCCTGGGGTACCTACCCGGCGTGGTTTGACCCCACTTACTTCCACGAGCGCATCGTCCCCATCTTCAACGCGAAGCGCCTGATCCACCGCGACCTTCGCAACCTCATCCTGAGCCTGCGCTACGTGCTCAATCATCCGGAAGCCCTGATTCTGCTGGCGTTGCTGCTCCTCTCCGGAGCACGCTTCAGCTTCAGCGAATGGCGGCATAAGGCCTTCTGGCTTCCTCCCCTCGCGCTCGGCCTCGCGGTCTGGATCATCTACGGCCTCGTCAATATCGAGGAGCGCTATGTGACGCTGGCGTACCTGCTGATCCTGCTGCCGCTTTTTGCGACGCTGCAATCTCCTCCGCCGTCGACATCATCCGACACCGCCGCCCCGTGGCTCCGCCGCAGCGCCACCGCGATGGTCGCTCTGCTGGCCTTCCTCGCTCTCGGCGAGAGCCTTCGCATCGCCCTCGAAGAGCGCCGCAACCAGTCCAGCGCGGGGCTTCCGGCGGCCTGGTACTCTCCACAGATCTTCGGCGCAGCCAAGGCGCTCAACGCCCTCGGCGTCGGCTCCGGTGACGAGATCGCCTGCATGGGAACCATCGCCTGCCTCAACGATCCCTACTGGATGCGGCTCGCCAACGTCCGCGTCCTCACCGAGGTCTACAACCCCGACGCCCAGCATCTCCTCGCAGAGTACGAGGGCCTGCCCAACCGCCAGCAGGTCGATAACTTGCTCAAGGCACAGGGAGCCAAAGTCCTCGTCGCCGCCTTCGATCCCGGCGAAATGACCGGCCGAACTCCCGCCTCGCAGGGCTGGATTCGGCTCGGCGAATCAAACCTTTACGCTCTGCCGCTGAATATTCCAGAGCCACCGCCCACGACGCCCGCGACGCTGCCGTGGGACACTACAGGAGACGCCGCGCCATAACTGCGGCAGGGGAGAAACGCATTGAGTACCGACGCTGAGGACGTACGAGGTCGCACCATCGTTGCCGCTGGTATGGAGTCCGCCGCCGCTGGCGTGGAGTCCATCGCCGCCCACACCGCGCCCGTCGAGCTGACCGTGGTGATGCCCTGCCTGAATGAGGCGGAGACGCTCGCCGTCTGCGTCGATAAAGCTCTCGCCGCCCTCGCCGCGAACGGCATCGCCGGCGAAGTCGTTATCGCCGACAACGGCTCCACCGACGGCTCGCAGGACATCGCCCTGGCCCACGGCGCCCGCGTCATCCCCGTGCCCGTCCGTGGCTACGGAGCCGCGCTCAACGCCGGCATCAACGCCGCGCACGGCAAGTATGTCCTCATGGGCGACGCCGACGACAGCTACGAATTCGCCCACATCCCCCGCTTCCTCGCCGAGCTGCGAGGAGGAGCCGACCTTGTCATGGGCAATCGCTTTCGCGGAGGCATCGGCCCCAAGGCCATGCCGCCGCTGCATCGCTACCTCGGCAACCCGGTGCTCAGCTTCCTCGGCCGCAAGCTCTTTCACGCTCCCATTGGCGACTTCCACTGCGGCATGCGAGCCTTCAGCAAAGACGCCTACGCCCGCCTCGGCCTGCGAACCACCGGCATGGAGTTTGCCAGCGAGATGGTCGTCAAAGCATCGCTGCTTGGCCAGAAGATTGTCGAAGTCCCCACCACCCTGCAGAAGGATGGCCGCAGCCGCCCGCCGCACCTCAAAACCTGGCGCGACGGTTGGCGGCATCTCCGCTTTCTGCTCATGTATTCGCCGCGCTGGCTGTTCCTCTACCCCGGCCTCACGCTCATGCTCGTAGGCCTCGGCCTGATGGCCTGGCTGCTTCCGGCGGAGCGCCCGCTCGGCCACCTGAATCTCGGCGTCGACACCCTCGCCTACGCCGCCGCCGCCGTCCTGCTCGGCTTCCAGCTCGTCTTCTTCGCTGTCGCCGCCAAGGTCTTCGCCATCACCGAAGGCCTGCTCCCCGAGGACGAAGGCTTCGACCGCTGGTTCCACTATGTCACCCTCGAAACCGGCCTCATCGTCGGTGCACTGATGGTGCTCGTAGGAGTAGGCATCGCCGCCTCGTCGGTCGTCTCCTGGTCGCACGCAGGCTACGGTCCGCTGCCTCCGGTGCAGATGATGCGCCGCACGCTGCCCTCCATGCTCTGCCTCATGCTCGGCACGGAGATCTGCTTCGCCAGCTTCTTCCTCAGCCTGCTCGGCCTCAAGCGCCGCTAGTCCGCAACACCCGAGCACATAAACAGAAAGGCCGCCTCCTGCGAGGCGGCCTTTCTGTTTGTGTCTACAGCAGCGCTTACTGCCGAACCGCCTTCGGCAGCTCCGCCAGCCGCTTCTCGAGCAATACTTCCAGATCTTCCAGCGCCTTCGAGAAGCCTTCGATGCCTTCCTTCAGCTTGTCGTGCGCCATCCGATTCTCCGCGTGCATCTTGTCGAAGGTCGCCTTGTCCACCACGATCTTCTCGATCGGCAGCGACGCAACCTTCGTTGCATCGAGCTTGCGCTCCAGCGTTCCCTCGGACTTCTGCAGCTCATCCAGCAGCTTGGGAGCGATGGTCAGCAGGTCGCATCCGGCCAACTCCGTGATCTCGCCGATATTGCGGAAGCTCGCTCCCATCACCACGGTTTTGTAGCCAAACTTTTTGTAGTACTGATAGATCTCCGTGACCGACTTGACGCCCGGGTCCTCTGCGCCCGCGTAGTCCTTGCCCGTGTCCTTCTTGTACCAGTCCAGAATTCGTCCCACGAACGGCGAGATCAGCGTCACCTTCGCCTCCGCGCACGCAATCGCCTGGTGCAGGCCAAACAGCAGCGTCAGGTTGCAGTGGATGCCCTCGGTCTCCAGCTTCTCGGCAGCCTGAATGCCCTCCCACGTCGACGCAATCTTGATCAGCACGCGCTCCCGCGAGATGCCCGCATCCTCATACTGCTGGATGATGTCGTGCGCCTGCTCAATCGTCTTCGCCGTGTCGTAGCTCATGCGCGCGTCGACTTCGGTGGACACGCGGCCCGGAACAATCTCCAGGATCTTGCGGCCAAACGCAACAGCCAGCGTCTTGAACGCGGCGGCGGCAACATCCTTATCGGAGGCGTTCTCGCCAGCCTTCTCGCGCGCACTCTGCAGCACGTCATCCACGATGTGCTGGTATTCCGGCATCCCCGCCGCCGCAGCAATCAGCGAAGGATTCGTCGTCGCGTCGGTAGGCTTGTACTGCTTGATCGAGTTGATGTCGCCGGTATCGGAGACGACGGTAGTCATGGACTTAAGCTGATCTAAAAGATTCGCCATATAGGCTCCTATGCAAACAGTTGTGGGCGCAATCCGCGCGACATCTTCAATTATAAATCCCGTGCAATCCAGCCTGTTAGACGCCGCCCCGCATCCATCCGGTTCAACGCGGGGACGCATCTCCCGCAACCTGTGCAGAATGAATCATCCTCACCCGCCCCGATGAATAGATAATGAATCTATGCCCGAAGGTAAGCACCCCGACCATCACCACGACGACACCGGCCCCCATCATCCCCACGAGCAGCAGAAGCCCTACTACCTTCGCGCCCACAAGGACTGGAAGTTCTGGGTCGGCGTCCTCTTCATCGCCGCCGCCATCCTCATCTACGTGCTCTCGCTCGATCTATCGAGCGTCCCGCACCCGCACACCTAGGCCCGTTTCGCGATCAAGCTCTCATACAGCTGGATCGTCTGCGCGGCAATCGCGGTCCACGAGAAGTGCTCCTCCACGCGCTTGCGCCCCGCATCGCCCATCCGCTGCGCCTTCTCCGGATCAGCCAGCAGCTCGGTAATCCGCGCAGCGAGGTCCTTGGCGAACTGCGCCGGATCCATCGGGAACGTCGTCACCGGATCAGCCTCAAACGGCACCAGGTGCCCGGTCTTGCCCTCGACGACCACCTCCAGAATCCCTCCCGTAGCGCTCGCCACCACCGGAGCCCTGCAGGCCATCGCCTCCAGATTGATAATCCCGAACGGCTCATACACTGACGGGCAGCAGAACACGGCGCAATGGGAGTACAGCTGAATCGCCTCTTCCTTGGTCACCATTTGCTCAATCCACACCAGGTTATGCCCCGTCCCAGTGGGGTCGCCGGTAGCCGTCGAGTGCCCACCATCCGCCGTAAAGTTCTCCACCGCCGCGCGCTGGCTTCCGGGAGTAAACCTCCGCACGGCTTCCACCTTCTCGCGCATCTCGGTAGCAATCTCCGGAGTATCCGGAGCCCCCGCGCACAGCACAATCTGCGTCCCGGGAGGGAGATACTGGATCGCCTCCACCAAATGCGTCACGCCCTTCTGCCGCGTAATCCTCCCCACAAACAGCACGTACGGTTTCTCCGTATCGACGCCGTATTTCTTCAGCGCGCTCACGTCCTCGGTGTACTGATACTGCTGCAAATCAATGCCGTTATAGATCACATGAATCCTGCTCGCATCCACATCCGGATACGCCTTCACGATGTCGTCCTTCGTCCCATGTGACACCGCCACAATCGCGTCCGCATCCAGAATCGCCGTCCGCTCCATCCACGAACTCAGCGCATACCCGGTGCCCAGCTGCTCGGCCTTCCATGCTCGCAGCGGCTCCAGCGAATGCGTCGTCAGCACGAACGGAATCCCATACAGCTTCTTCGCCAGAAACCCCGCCATTGCGACATACCAGGTATGCGTATGAATGACGTCCAGCTTCTCCAGGTGCAGATTCTGCAGCAGGTTGAGCGACAACGCCTCCAGCGCTCCCTTGAACTTTGCGTCGGTGCCATGCGAGATCAGTGGCCACGGCTGCTCAAAATGCACCTGCAGATGAGCTCCATGCGGAAGCTGCGGATCACGCAGGCTCTCGGCCTCCGGAGTCTCTCCCCACGCATGCACGTCGACCTCAATCGTCTTCGCCAGCTCGCGCGACAGGTACTCCACATGCACCCCTGCGCCGCCATACACATACGGCGGATACTCCCGGGTCATCAGGCCAACACGCATACCATTTCTCCCACGTCTCTAAGCTCAGCAAACCGTTTCGAGCTGCAGCGAACAGTCTAGCGCGCTCCGATGTACACGCGGCAACTCCCTGTTTGGACGCGTCATCCCGTACAGTAGTTCCATCCTCGTATGCGCAGGAGATTCCGTGATCCCGTTCAAGCTCGGCTGTGCCTCGACGATGCTCTGCCTTCTCAGCGCTGCCACTGCGCAGCAGCCCGCAAGCACCAAGCCGCATTCCCCGGCGCAGGACCGCCGCCTCAACGCGATCACCACCGCCGAAGACGCCTGGCGCAAAGCCCAGCGAGGAGCCCCCGACGAAGATCATCCCCGCAAGATTCTAGCCGAGCTGCCCAGCGTTGACGCCGCCACCCAGCAAGCCGATCTAGCTCATTGGCAGGGTGTCCTCCGCCAGGTCGACGCCCTCCAGCCTTCCGCCCTCTCGCCCACCGAGCGAGTCAACTACCAGGTCTTCCGCGCCCAGCTCATCAGCCTCATCAACGCCCAGACCTTCCGCGAATACGAGCGTCCCGCGAACTCCGACTCCACCTTCTGGTCCGACGAAGAAGAGGTCACCCGCCTCCCCTTCAAGACCGAGCAGGACTACCTCAACTACATCGCACAGCTCCACGACATCCCGCGCTACTTCCGCGAAAACATCGCTAACATGCAAGCCGGCCTCGCCCGCGGCTTCACTCCTCCGAAGGTCACGCTCACCGGCCGCGACGCGTCGCTCGTCCCCGTCGCCACCGCCAAAACTCCCGAGAGCACGGTCTACTTCAAGCCCTTCGAGAAGATGCCCGCAAGCATCCCCGCCGACGACCAGAAGAAGCTGCGAGCCGAGGCCGCCGCCGCCATCCGGGCCGACGTCATCCCCTCCTACGCCACGCTCCTCACCTTCTTCCGCGACGACTACATCCCCCACGCCCAGACCTCGCTCGCCGCCGAATCCCTCCCCAACGGCAAAGCCTACTACCAGTCCAAAATCCTTGAGTTCACCACCCTAACGCTTACCCCCGGCCAGATCCACGCGATTGGCCTCAGCGAAATGGCCGGCATCCATGCGGAGATGCTCACCGCCATGCAGCAAAGCGGCTTCAAGGGCGATCTCCCAGCCTTCCTCAACTTCCTCCGCACCGATCCGCAGTTCTACGCGAAGACGCAGCAGGACCTCCTCATGCGAGCCGCCTTCATCGCCAAAGAATTCGACGGCGTCGCCTCCGACTACTTCGGCTATCTCCCCCGCCGCCGCTTCGGAATCAAGCCCGTGCCCGCCGAAATCGCGCCCTTCTACACCTCCGCGAGAGGAGGCCCCGGAGTCTATCTCGTCAACACCTACGACCTCCCCGCACGAGGCCTCTACTCTCTGCCCGCGCTTACCCTGCACGAGTCCGCCCCCGGCCACGCCTTCCAGATGCCCATCGCCGAGGAGGTCGTCAAAGCCCGCCATCTGCCTAAGTTTCGCAACGCCTACATCTCTGCCTACGGCGAAGGCTGGGCGCTCTACTGCGAGCGCCTCGGCACCGAAATGGGCATGTACCACACGCCCTACGACACCTTCGGCATGCTCAGCTATCAAGCCTGGCGAGCCGCCCGCCTCGTCGTCGATACCGGAGTCCACGCACAGGGCTGGACGCGCGAACAGGCGCAGCAATACCTCCGCGAAAACACCGCTCTCTCGGACCACGAGATCGAGACCGAAGTCGACCGCTACATCTCCTGGCCCGGCCAGGCGCTCTCCTACTATCTGGGCGAGATGGCGATCCTCAAAGCTCGCCACAAAGCCGAAGCCGCACTCGGCCCGAAGTTCAACATCCGAGCCTTCCACGACGCCGTCCTCGAGCTCGGCTGCGTGCCTCTCCCCGTCCTCACCCAGCACATCGACGAGTTCATCGCCAAGGGCGGCATCGGCCCCTATCCCGACATGGAACAATAGCGTTCTGTGACTGCTGGGTTTGCTTAATGCCTTATGGGTTGTACTTCGCCAACCACGCGCCAATCTCATCGAAGACATTGATCCGCTGCTGCCACAGGGAAGGGAAGTGCGGCGACCCCGGATACGTCACCATGCGAGTCACCTTACCGCGAGCCACCAGCACCTCAAAGTACTCGCGCCCCTGGTACGTCGGCACTCGCACATCGGCGGCGCCATGCAGAATCAGCAGCGGCGTCGTCACGTTCTTCGCAAAGTCCACGGCAGAAAACCTCGTGAACGCGCTCGGATCGTCCTCTGGCCACCGAGCGTCGAAGTCCGTCTGATACACGTCGCTCGTAAAAATAAACGAGCCCCAATCCGTAATCCCCGCGCCTTCAATCGCCGCCTTGTAGCGGTGGGTCTGCGTCACCGTCCACGACGTCATAAACCCGCCGGCACTCCATCCAAAGATCGCGAGCCGCTGCGGATCGGCCCATCCCTGCGCAATCGCAAAGTCAGTAGCGGAGTCGACATCCTCATACGCGCGGTCGCCAAAGTGCTGATAGATCGCAGCCAGATGAGCGTCGCCATATCCCGTAGACCCGCGATACTCCGGCTGCAGCACCACGTACCCCAGCCCCGCGATGCTGCGCGAGAATGGATCAAGCCCCAGCCGGTCATTCGCCTCTGGGCCGCCATGCGGCAGCACCAGGAACGGATACTTCTTACCCTCGACATACCCCGCGGGGAACGTAGCAATGCCCTCCAGCTCAACGCCCTGCCTGCTCTTCCAATGCACCACGCGCACCGGCCCCAGCTCCACATTCTCGAGCGCCTTCTCCCCCTCGCTGGTGATGCGCCGCAGCTCGCCCCCACTCGGCACGGCCACATTCGCCGTATGCGTCGGATCGCTGACGGCAAACGCCATCTGTTCCGCAGCAGCCTTGTACGGCGACGAAGTCGGCAGACTCACACCGCCCTCCGGCCACGCGTACGCCAGCGTCAATCTGCCATCGCGATAGCTGTCCACCTCGTTGCGAACACCATGCGCGATCTCCACGAAAATATTCCCGTGCCCATCCGCGCCCATCGCGTTCGCCGTCGTCGCCAGCTGCGGCGTTCGGTCCGTCACCGCACCGCCACTGGTGGCCACGGTGTACAGATGATCCGGCGTCTGCGTCGGAGCGGAGGTGCTCAGAAACGCAATCTCCGTCGCACCAACAAACACCACCGACGACACAGAATTATCCACCGTCGCCACATGCCGCAGCTCGCCTGCGGCCGCACCCACAGTCACCCCACACAGATCAAGCTGCGACCGCATCTCATGGTTCCCAATCTTCGTCGTGCTCGACAACAGCACCAGCTCCGTTCCATCCGGAGACCACGCCACCGGCAGCCCCTGCGCGCCCTCACCTCCCGCCAGATCATGCACCGCTGCGCATGCCCACGCTCCACCCGTCCCATCCGCACGCACCACGTATAGGCTCGTCTCGTCAGGCTCAATCACCGTCCTCCTCCCGTCCAGGGCATCCGGCAATCGAGGATCAGCCAGCAGCGCAAACCGCGTTCCATCCGGCGACGGCAGCATCCCGTCTACGCCGCGAGGCAGCACCACCAGCGTCGTCGGCGCAGCCGCGGCCGTCTCCCCCTTCATCGCAAACACCGCGAACTGCGGAGCTCCATTCACCTTCCACGAGCCATACAGAGCCCCACCGCCCGGCATAAATCCCTGGGGAGAAAATCCCTCCGGAAGCGTGAGCTTCACCGCGCCCGTGCCGTCCGGATGAATGAACCAGAACTCGCGCCCGCCCGGCCCGCTCTCCGCGCCATACGCCACCCGGTAGAGAATCGTCGCACCCTCCGGCGACACCGCCACCGGAGTCGCGCTGCGCGACGCTGCCCAGTCATGCACCGTATAAGCGTGCCGCGCCGGAGCCTGTGCCCCAGCCACCGCAAGCGTTGTAAGCGACAGGGAAATTCCAAAGAGGCTGCAGACGAAACGCATGGAGGAGACTCCTGAATAGTTTGCAGATGAGAGTAGCACCCATGGCCAAACGGGTATACTGCACTCCTGCAACGTTGGATCCTATTCACATCTTCAGCACCGGAGTCAGCATGTCTTCACAGGTTCGACGCACGTTCTCTTGTCTCTCAGCAGCCGTCCTTTTGTTCGCCTCCTCCTCCCTCGCGCAGGACCATCACGCCGACAAAACCACCACCACCACCGCCGCCTCCGAGCCCGCCCAGCCCACCGCCACCACGCCTGACTCCATCACCGAAGGCTCCGTCACCGCTGGCGGCAAGGCAATCGCCTACAAAGCCGTCGCCGGCCTCATCACCGTCGGAGCCACCGACCAGCAGGACGCCATGCTCGGCCTCGACGGCAAGCTCCTCCCCGACTCCGGAGTCGAGCTCCCCGCCAAGCCCGAGGACCGGCCCGCGACCGCGACCCTGTTCTACACCGCCTACTTCGCCAAGGGCGTCGACGCCGCCACCCGCCCCGTCGTCTTCATCTACAACGGAGGCCCCGGCTCCGCCACCATGTACCTCCGCATGGCCAGCTTCGGCCCCGTCCGCGTCGTGCTTCCGGACCTCGACCACCCCGCCGGCGGCCCCTACAAGATCGTGCCCAACGAGGACACGCTTCTCGACACCGCCGACCTCGTCTTCATCGACGCTCCCGGCACCGGCTACGGCCGCGTCATGGGCAAGGACGCCAACAAGGCCTTCTACGGCATCGATCAGGACGCCGCCGCCTTCCAGCGTTTCATCCGCCGCTTCCTCACCAAGTACGACCGCTGGAACTCGCCGCGCTTCCTCTTCGGTGAGAGCTACGGCACCACCCGCGACGCCGCCCTCTCCGCGGCTCTGCAGCACCACGGCGTCGATCTTAACGGCGTCGTCTTCCTCTCGCAGATATTAAGCTTCGACGACTCCGCCGATGGCTCCGACGGCAATCCCGGCACCGACAACGGCTTTTACCTCGCTCTCCCCAGCTTCGCCGCCACCGCCTGGTACCACCACAAGGTTCCCGGCCAGCCCGCTGAGCTGCAGCCGTGGCTGCATGAGGTTGAGCAGTTCTCGCTCGGCGATTACGCCAGCGCCCTCCTCCAGGGTGCCGACCTCGACGCAACGAAGAAGGCCGCCGTCGCCGCCAAGCTCGAAAGCTACACCGGAATCCCCGCGGCCACGTGGATCAAGGCGAACCTTCGCCTCACCGGAGGCCAGTTCGCGCAGGACCTCCTCGGCAGCACCGGCGAGACCACCGGCCGCCTCGACTCCCGCTGGAACGGCCCCAGCATGAACCCCATGAACTCCGAAACGGATTACGACCCCTTCACCGAGTCCATCGAGTCCGCCATCCAGTCCGCCATGAACACCTACGCCCACACCACCCTCCACTTCGGCGAAAACATGACCTACGAGCCCAGCGCCCGCATGGGCGGATTCAACTGGGATATGGCCGTCAAGTCGCCCAGCGGTGAAGGAGGCTGGCCCGGAACCAGCTCCAACGTCGAGGCCGACCTCGCCTACACCATGAAGGTCAATCCCAAGATGCACATCCTGCTCATGGGAGGCTACTTTGATCTCGGCACTCTCTACTTCGGAGCCACGTACGAGATGAAGCACCTTCCCATCCCCGCCAGCTTGCAGAAGAACATCGCCTACAAGTTTTTCCCCACCGGCCACATGGTCTACGTCAACCCCGAGGCGCGCACAGGCCTGCGCGACCGCACCGCCGAGTTCATCCGCGACAACGAAAAGGGCCAGTAACCCCCACCACGAATCACTACGAGCAAAGGCCGGGCAACGCTGCCCGGCCTTTGCTCGTTCCTGCCTTCTCCAATATCGCCCAGCCCGCAGCCTAAAGTTCTCCGGCCAATCTGCCGATACCTCCCATAGCGTGTAGTCGCAGTCGCCGTGCCTTCCACACCGGGCCTACCTCGTCGCCACGCACGGCGCTGCCAGGCACCGCGCCAATCATGGGGTTCGTTATCAAAGCCTTCTCCGCAGTCCTCACCCTCGCGCTCACCGCCACCGTTCTTACCCTGAGCGGCTGTTCAGGCATGGCCGGAGTTCGCTTTCCACCCACGCCCGCACAGGCCTCCATTGGACACCTCCACGGCAGCGTCTTTGGAGGCCATGCCCCCATCGTTGACTCGCACATCTTTCTGCTCGAAGCCATGGCTTCCGGAACCTCCTCCAGCGGCTACGCCACCATGGCGACGTCCCTGCTCTCGGCCTCCTCGACCGCCACCGGTTCCACCTATCCCGTCACCCAGGATCTCGTTACCGGCAGCCCTACCTACGGTCTCTACTACGTCACCTCCGACGCCTCCGGAGGCGTCGATGTCACCGGAGACTACACCTGCGACGTGGGCGACCCCGTCTACTTCTACACCTCGGGAGGCTCTCCCAACGTCAGCTTCCCCCTCGCCATTACAGCCATCTCCACGACATCATCGCGCGGCATCTCGACCTACACCTTTACTGCCACAAACCAGCTCTACACGGGGCAGAGCGTCCAGTTTTCCAAATTCAGCCTGGGCGGCAAGTGGTCCATCCTGAACGGCACCACGCAGACCGTCCTCGCGACTCCCACCGCCTCGACCTTCATGATCTCCACGCCCATCGCCCCGGGCAGCGGAGCCGACGCTCAGGCGGGATCTGCGATCTTGGTCGGAGCGACCAATCCTTCCATCGTCAACCTCGCGATGGTCGGCCTCTGCCCAAGCGTTGGAAACTTTGCCACCGGCCCGAGCGCCGTCCAATACGTCTACATCAACGAGGTCTCGACCGTAGCCTTCGGCTATGCGATGTCCGGCTTCGCCTCAGACGCCCTGCATGTCGGAAGCTCCGCCACCAATCTCATCGGCCTCCAGAACGCTGCCCTCAACGCCGCCAGCCTCTACAACGTGCAGGGAGCTCCGCTCGGTCCGCAGCACGCCGGAGAAGGCCAGATCGCCAACCAGATCACGCCCGCCGGCAACGGCACCGTCCCCCAGGCAGAGCTCGACACCCTCGCCAACATTCTCGCCTCCTGCGTCGATTCGCCCAACACGGTGACCATTTCCTCTGCCACCTGCAACACCCTCTTTGCCTCCGCCACCAGCAACGGAACCCCCAGCGGCACCAAGCCCAAAGACATCGCGACTGCCCTGATCAATATCGCCAAAAACCCTGGAACAGCGAACGTCCTCAACCTCTGGACCCTGGCTGGAGCCATCGTTCCGTTCTCTCCTGGGCTCACCTCCAAACCCACCGACTTCACCGTGGCCCTCCGCTACAACAACATCCCCTCTCCCGGCAGCATCGCCATCGACAGCCTCGGCAACGCGCTCGTCCCCACCAACTCCACCTCGGGCTACGTCACCAAACTCTCGCCCGCCGGAGCCGTCCTCGCCACCAGCGCCACCGGAGGCAGCGGCTTCAACTCTGTCGCCATCGACTCCGGCGACAATGTGTTTGTCACGGCGGGAAGCTCAAACGCCCTCTACGCCTATACCAGCAGCCTTGGGTCGGTGAGCGGGTCTCCATGGACCTCCCCGCAGATGAACTCCCCGACCTCCGTCGCCATCGATAGCAACGGCTACGTGTATGTCACCGACGGTGGAGGCTACGGCGGCTACGGCTACTTTGGCGGCTACGGCGGAGGCTCCTCCAGCGTGCGGAAGTTCAACAACTCAGCCACCTCGACTCCCATCGTCTCGTTCAACACCGCCATCAGCAACAACTGTCTGGCGGGTGTCTCGCAGATCGCCATCGATCCCAGCGGCTACATCTGGGCGACGGCCAACTCGGCGAATTCAGGATGCCGCGTCTCGAACCCCGGCGGCGCTGCCACGTTTAGCTATATCAGCCAGTTGTATACGCCCGGGAATATCGCAATCGACCGAGATGGCCAAGGCTGGGTAGCTCTAAAGGGCATAGGCTATCTCGCCTCCTTTACATCCTCAGGCCGGGTCAATGGCTACGGTGGCTATAACGTAGGCGGCCTCTCGTATCCAACCTGGGTCGCCATCGATGGCAGCAACAACCTATGGATCACCAACTCAGGTAACTCCTATGCGCTCTCCGAGTTCAACAGCTCCGGAGCCCCCATCACCGGGTACTACGGCTATCAACGAGGCGCCCTCAACAATCCCTCTTTCCTCGCCGTCGACGCCTCTGGCGATGTATGGGTGCCCAACCAGTCCGCCAACATTGTCACCGAGATCATCGGAGCCGCGACTCCCACCGTGACGCCCCTCTCCGCGCTACAACCCGGCCAGCGCCCCTGAGCCCCGCCCTCCCCACCAACCAAACTTCAGCACCAAACTCCTCAACTCCATCCATCCGCGATAAAGTAGCGTCAGACGCCGCAATGCCTCTCGGAGTGTGAAGATGTTGAAGGATTTCTGTTTCTCGCCTGCACCGCTGTTCGCCGCACTGCTCCTCGCCAGCCTCTTCACCGCTCCCCGAGCCACCGCCCAGCAGCCCGCCACCCACTCCGCCGACGCCCCTGACTCCGGCACCTCCGCCGCCTCCACCGACAAATACCTCTGGCTCGAAGACGTCTCCAGCCCCCGCTCCATGGCCTGGGTCAAGGCCGAGGATGCCCGCTCCCTCAAGGTCCTCGAAGCCGATCCCCGCTACCCCGCCTATCACGCCGACGCGCTCAAGATCGCCCAGGCCCCCGACCGCCTTCCCACCCCCGAGCAGATCGGTGGAGAGATCTACAACCTCTGGCGAGACGCCGACCACGTCAACGGCATCTTCCGCAAGACCTCCCTCGCCAGCTACCTCACTCCTCAGCCCGCCTGGCAGACCGTCCTCGACTACGATGCTCTCGGCAAGCAGGACAACGTCAAGTGGGTCGCCCACGGCGTCGACTGCCTCTATCCCGGCGACCGCTACTGCATGGTCGTCCTCTCCGCCGGTGGAGAAGACGCGGACACCCAGCGCGAGTTCGATCTCAAATCCGGCAAGTTCGTCCCCTCCGGCTTCACCCTCCCGCACAGCAAGCAGGAGGTCAGCTGGCTCGACAAAGATACCCTCATCGTCGCGCGCGACTGGGGCCCCGGCAGCATGACCACCTCCGGGTATCCCTTCATCGTCAAGCTCTGGAAGCGAGGCACTCCCCTCGACACCGCCAAAGAAATCTTCCGCGGCAAAGACACCGACATCAGCGCCGGCGGCAGCACCCTCCACGACGCCAAAAATCACTCCCTCACCCTCTTCGTCCGAGGCGTCACCTTCTTCGAGCGCCAGACCTTCGTCCTCACCTCCAGCGGGCCCCGGCAGCTCAACATCCCCGCCAAGTCCAACATCTCAGGCCTCATCGACGGCCGCGTCCTCCTCACCCTCGACGAAGACTGGAAGCCCGAAGGCCAGCTCATCACCTACAAGCAGGGCTCGCTGCTCGAGATGAAGCTCTCCGACGTCCTCAAGGATCCCTCCCACCTCAAGCCCTCCATCGTCTTCGAGCCCACCGCCAGCGAGTTCCTCCAGGATACCGCCATCACCCGTTCGCGCCTCCTCCTCACCACGCTCGACCATGTGCAGGGCCGCGCCTACATCTACACTCCCGGCCTCACCGGATGGACCCGCAAGCAGCTCCCCGTACCTGAAAACGTCAGCGTCGAAATCGTCTCCACCAGCTCCACCGACGACAACTTCTTCCTCGGCATCACCGGCTTCCTCACCCCCTCCTCGCTCTATCTCGGCGACGCGGTCGCCACCACCCTCGCCCTCGAAAAGACCGAGCCCGCCCGCTTCGACGCCTCCAACGATGTCGTCGAGCAGTACGAAGCCACCTCCAAAGACGGAACCAAAATCCCCTACTTCATCGTCCATCCCAAAGACCTGCAGCTCAACGCCGCCAACCCCGTTCTGCTCAACGCCTACGGCGGCTTCCAGGTCTCCGAGACGCCCGCGTACTCCGCCAACATTGGCAAGCTCTGGCTGGAGCACGGAGGAACCTACGTCCTCGCCAACATCCGCGGAGGCGGCGAGTTCGGCCCCGCCTGGCACGAGGCCGGCCTCAAGACCCACCGCCAGCGAATCTACGACGACTTCGCCGCCGTCGGAGAAGACCTCATCGCCCGCAAGATCACCTCGCCCCAGCACCTCGGCATCATGGGTGGCTCCAACGGCGGCCTCCTCATGGGAGTCGAGATGACCCAGCACCCCGACCTCTGGAACGCCATCGTCATCCAGGTCCCGCTGCTCGATATGCTGCGCTTCGAGCACATCGCCGCCGGAGCCAGCTGGGTCGGCGAATACGGCTCCGTCTCCGTCCCCGCCGAGCGCGCGTTCCTCGCCGGAATCTCTCCCTACAATCAGCTCAAACCCGGAGTCCAGTACCCCGAACCCCTCATCTTCACCACCACCAAGGACGACCGTGTAGGCCCGCAGCACGCCCGCAAATTCGCCGCCAAAATGGAAGAGTTCCACGAGCCCTTCTACTACGACGAGATCATTGAAGGAGGCCACGCCGCCGGAGCCAACCTCAAGGAGCAAGCCGACACCTGGGCCCTCACCTACATCTACCTAACCCGCAAACTCATGCCCAACTAGCGCCCGCCCGGGCTCTCTTCGGAGAGCCCCAACTGCTGCAGCGCGAACGCCGTAATCGCCTCCGCGTCCTGCTGCGGAGTGCGCTCCGTCAGGTGATCCATCCTCCGCTCATTGCAGCCGCGAATCATATCCAGAATCGCCCAGGCAATCGTGTCGAAGTCCCGCGCCTCCAACTCCCCAGCCGCCGCGCCCTCCTCCAGAATCCGTAGAAAATGCCCATGCCCGGAGCGCAGCACCTCATTCGTCTGGCGCTTGTGCTGAGCCTCCCTCCCCACCGTCAGCAGCAGCCGATAAAGATTCAACTGCTCATGCCAGAACTCCATCCGCACCGCGATCGCAACGGCCAGCCGCTCACGCACCCCGCTCACCATCCGGATCCGTTCCGCCGCAACCTCCTGCAACTGAGCCACTGCCAGCTGCACCGCGGTCGCATAGATCTCTTCCTTCGAATCGAAGTAGAGATACACCGTCCCCTTGGCAATCTTCGCCGCGTCCGCGACATCCCCCACGCACGTCGCCGCAAACCCCTTCTTTCCAAACACCTTGATCGCCGCCGCAAGAATCTCCCGCCGCCGCATATCCGTTAGCACCTGTTTGCGAGTTGGCGTCCGTACTGCGGCAATAGCCTTCACGCAATCAAACTAGCACGTTTTCTAGCGTCTGGTTGAATCCCGCCGAGCCTTTCCCTGATCTAATGACCAAGGAGTCATAACTATGACTGGTGGGTCAGTCCTCGAAGAGCCGGAGATCGAAGGTCAAGGCCTCGAGCAAACCCTCGACCGCGCCGAAGCCTCCCTCGCCTCCAGCGCGCCCGAATTCGAGCCCGGCGAGCCCCTCGCACCACCTCCCACCGCCTCCTACGAAGCCCCCGCGCACCGCGTATTCAACCCCTGGATCGTCGCCCTCGTTGTCACCATGGGCACCTTCATGGAGGTCCTCGACACCTCCATCGCCAACGTCGCTCTCCCCCACATCGCCGGCTCGCTCTCCGCCTCGCAGGACGAGAGCACCTGGGTCCTCACCAGCTACCTCGTCGCCAACGCGATCATCCTTCCCATCAGCGGTTGGATCTCCTCGGTCATCGGCCGCAAGAACTTCTATCTCATCTCGGTCGTGATGTTCACCGTCTTCTCCGCCCTCTGCGGTCTGGCCCCCACGCTCGGCCTGCTCGTCGTCTTCCGCGTCCTGCAGGGCCTCGCCGGAGGAGGCCTCCAGCCCTCCGTGCAAGCCATCCTCGCCGACGCCTTCCCCGGCAACAAGCGAGGCATGGCCATGGCCGTCTACACCGTCGCCATCCTCTGCGCGCCCGTCCTCGGCCCCACCCTCGGCGGCTGGATCACCGACAACTACTCCTGGCGCTGGATCTTCTACATCAACATCCCCGTCGGCGTCGCCTGCGCCTTCTTCACCCGCATGGTCCTGGTCGATCCCATCGCGCTCACCGCCAAACGCCTCGCCCAAAAGGGCAAAAAGCTCCGCATCGACGGCACCGGCCTGGCCCTGATCGCCATCGGCCTCGCCTCCCTCGAAATCGTGCTCGACAAGGGCCAGGAGCTCGACTGGCTCGGCTCCACCTTCATCGCCTGGAGCGCCGGAATCGCCGTCATCGCCCTCGTCGGAGCCGTCCTCTGGGAGCTCTACGTCAAGGACCCCGTCGTCAACCTCCGCCTCCTCAAGGAGCGCAACTTCCTCATCTGCTGCACCATCGTGCTCGGCGTCTACACCGCCCTCTACGCCACGACGTTCCTACTTCCGCAGTTCATGCAGCTGCTCATGGGCTACTCCGCCACCGCCGCCGGAATCGCGGTCTCACCCGCCGGCCTCGTCACCATGATTGAAGTCCCCCTCGTCGGCTGGGCGCTCAGCCGTGGTTTCGACGCCCGCCGCATGATCGCCGCCGGAATCACCACCATCGCCCTCGGAACCTGGTGGCTCTCGCTCGGCAACCTCGACATGGCCGAGTCCAACCTCATCTGGCCCCGGGTCGTCCAGATCCTCGGCCTTGGAATGACAACTGTACCGCTCAGTACAATCATGTTCCGCTTCCTCCCCACCGACCAGAGCAGCAATGCTGCCGGAATCTATGCCCTCGTCCGCAACGAAGGAGGAAGCATCGGCATCGCCATCTCCAGCACCTTCCTCGAGCGAGCCGCCCAGACCCATCAGGCCTATCTCGGAGCCCACATCAACGCCTCCAACCCCCTCGCCGCCCGGGCCGCCGCCGGCCTGGCCGTTGTCCACGGCTCGGTCGCCTCCAGCGGCTCCGCATCGGACAGCGCCTACGCCGGCCTCGCCCTCCTCTACGGACAGGTCCAGCGTCAGGCCGAGCTGCTCGCCTACATGGACCAGTACCGCATGTTCGCCTACATGCTCGCCGCCCTCATCCCGCTGGTCCTGCTGCTCAAGCGCCCACCCCGGCTCATGGGCAAGATCGAACTCGAAGCCCACTAACTCCAACTTACAGCCCACCTCTGGCGTACAATTACGGCGATCTCCATCATTTCTTTCCTCTTGAGGCCAGCCTTGCGTCTTAGTTCCGTGTGGGATATTGTCCTCATCCGCAGCATCTCTCGCGCAGCCCGCCGGCACCACGCCGTCCTTGCAGTTCTGGTCGTCACCCTCCTCGCCCATCTCCTCGGCTGCGGAGGATCCACGACTGCCACCGTCACTCCCACCTCCATCACCGTCCAGGGCCCCACCACCGCCACCATCGATCCCGGGGACTCCGCCAGCTTCAGCGCAACTGTCGTCAATGACGCAAACATCGCCGGAGTCACCTGGACCCTCACCGGAACCACCTGCACAGCGGCCGCGTGTGGAACGCTCAGCCACTCCACCACCACCGGAGTCACCTACACCGCTCCCGCCACGGTCGCCGCTCCCTTCACCGTCACTATCACGGTCGCCTCGGTAGCCAGCCCCAGCCTCACCACCGTCATCACGCTCCACGTGGCGGCTAACCTCTCCGTCGCGACCGCCCCCGGGGCTCTTCCCGGAGCTGTTGTCGGAACGCCCTACTCCACCACACTCGCCGGAGCCGGTGGCATCACTCCTTACACCTGGTCCATCACGCAGGGGACACTCCCCGCGGGTCTCACCCTGAGCCCCACCACCGGCGTCCTCTCCGGCTCCCCCACGGCCGGAGGCAACGTCACGTTTACCGTCACGCTGACCGACTCCGGGTCCCCCGCGCTCACCTCCTCCGTCACCTACACCCTCGCTGTCGTCTATCCCCAACTCTCCGTTACCACCGCGACGACCCTTCCCAGCGGCACCGTCGGAACCTCCTACGCCGCCACGCTCTCCGCCACCGGAGGAACGGGAACCGGCTACACCTGGGCGGTCACCTCCGGAACCGCTCTCAGCGCCGCCAGCCTCGCTCTCTCACCCTCCGGAGCCATCGCCGGAACTCCCACCGCCAGCGAGACAGCCGCCCGCTTCACCGTCACCGTGACCGACAGCTTTGGCGACACAGCCTCCGCAACGCTAGCCCTCACCATCGCCTACCCAGCCATCACCATCGGCACCACCATGCTTCCGAATGGCACCGTAGGAACCGCTTACGCAGCGACACTCTCCGCCACCGGAGGCAGCGGCACTGGCTATACCTGGAGCGTCACCTCTGGAACCGCCCTCAGCGCCGCCGGTCTCACGCTCTCACCCGCCGGAGCCATCACCGGCACTCCCACCACCGAGGAGACCTCCTCGCCGCTTACAGTGAAGGTAACCGATGGTGCTGGAGACACCGCCTCCGCCACCCTCTCGCTCACCATCCTCTATCCCGTCCTCACCATCACCACCGCCAGCCTTCCTCCCGGAATCGTCGGAACGGCCTACTCGCAGACGCTGACCGCCAGCTCTGGCAGCGGAACTGGCTACACCTGGACCATCACTAGCGGAGCCTCCAGCCTCGCCTCCCTTGGCCTGACCCTCTCGGCCGCAGGTGTCCTCTCCGGAGCCACTCCTGTCGCCGGAACCGTCACCTTCAGCGTGCAAGTCACGGACTCCGCAACAAACACCGCAACGGCCAACCTCACTGTCACGATCGATCCCGTCCTCACCATCACCACCACCTCGCTTTCCTCTGGAACCCAAGGAACTCCTTACACGTCCACTCTGGCCGCCAGTGGTGGCAGCGGCTCCGGCTACACCTGGACCGTCACCTCCGGAACCGGACTCAGCGCCGTCGGCCTAACCCTCACCTCTGCCGGAGTCATCACCGGCACACCCACCGCCGGAGAATCCTCCGTCCCGTTCACCGTTCAGGTCACGGACGCCAACGGCAACAAGGCCACCGCCACGCTGACCCTCTCCGTCACCGCCGTCGTCTTCCAAGGCCAAGTCCTCAGCGGCCAGCAGCCCGTCTCCGGTGCCACCATCCAGCTCTACACCGTCGGAAGCAGCGGCAACGGCTCTGCGGCAACGCCCATGCTCGTCGCCCCCGTCGTCACCGACACCATTGGAATGTTCAACCTCGCCGGAAACTACACCTGCGGCCAGAGCAGCTCCGGCCAGACCATCTCCGCCGGAAGCAACCAGGTCTATCTCGTTGCGACCGGAGGAAGCACCTACACCACCTCGCTCACCGGGAACCCCGCGATCGTCATGGTCGCCGCCGTCGGCCCCTGCACCAGCCTCGCCTCGACGCCGTTCTTCACCCTCAACGAGCTCACCACCGCTGCTGCCGCCTGGGCGCTCTCGCCCTTCACCTCCTCCGCAACCAGCATCGGAGCCACCTCCACCAACACCCTCGGCATCACCAACGCCTTCCTCGACGCCGCCCTCCTCGCCAACCCCGCCAACGGCACCGTCGCCACCCTCCCCGCCACCTTATCCATCGAAGCCGGCAAGCTCAACGCCCTGGCTGACGCGCTCAACTCGTGCGCCTCCTCAGCCAGCGGCTCCACCTGCAACCCGCTCTTTACTGCTGCGACTCCCAAGGGCGGAACCACTCCCGCGGACATCTTCACCGCCGCGCTCGACGTCGTCAAACACCCCGGCCAGAACGTCGCCGCCGTCTTCGCGACCCTCCCCGCGACGCCTCCCTTCGCCACCAGCCTCCTGCAATCCCCTAACGACTGGACCATGTCCCTCACCGTTACCGGAGGCGGTCTTTCCTCCCCCACCGCGCTTGCCGTTGACAGCCTCAACAACGTCTGGGTAGCTAACCAGGCGGGCCCCATCTCCGCATTCAACGCCCAGGGAACTCCCCTCAGTGCCACCGGCTACGGTGCCACCGACCACACCGAAATCATCCAGGAAAACGGAATCGCCATCGACCCCTCCGACAACATCTGGATCACGAATCAGAACGGCTACGGCGGTGGAGGCAGCGGCAACGTCGTTGAGTTCTACGGCGCCCGCTCCAGCCAGATCGGTGTCTCTCCCCAGCCCACCGGCTACGCCACGGCCATCAACTACCCTGACGCGGTCGCCGCCGATACGAACGGCAACATCTTCATCGTCAACACCGGCCCTCCCTCCGCCACCGTCTACTCCCCGACTGCCTCCCTCGTCTCCGCCAACCTCGGCCTCAGCCAGGGCCTCGCCCTGGTTCCAGTCGCCATCGCGATCGACGCACAGCACGGCTTCTGGCTCCCCGGAGGCAATACCGTCGCCCACATCTCCGCCCCCACTCCAACCTTCCCCAACGGCCAACTCCTGAGCAACCCCAACTGCTGCCAGCTCTCCAATGGTGTCGCTACCGATGCCCTGGGAAATGTCTGGGTAGCCGATTATCTCGGCGGCGCCTCCTCGTCCTCTTCTTCCAGCGACGGTTCCTTTGCTGACATCGCCCCCGACGGCACCATCCTCTACACCAACGTCGTCACGGGTGGCATCAATCACCCTGAGATGGTTGCCGTCGACGCCGCCCAGAACGCCTGGTTCACCAACTTCGCGTCTGCCTCCATCACAGAGATCGCCGGTAATACGTCCACGTCCCCAGCCACCGCCCTCTCTCCGTCCACCGGCGTCTACTCCGTCGGCGGTTTCGGCCTCGACGCCTCCCTCAACGCCCCCTTCAGCATCGCTCCCGACCGCTCCGGCAACCTCTGGGTCTCCAATCAAAACGTCTACGCCGTCACCATGTTCTTCGGCCTCGCCTCCCCCACGGTCACTCCACTCCAACCCATCCCCACCGCCCCCTAAGCCGCTCTGTGGTGCCTCTCTGCAATGCGCCATCTGCAGCGTGCTCTTGACCGGAGCTGCGCGGTGACTTGTGCGCCGTCTCGCTGTGGGCTTCGCTTCGGCTTCGAGGCAGAGGGTAGGGAGGGACTGAAGCCCGGATAACGAAGGTGGGGTGTGGGATGGCTTGAGGAGGGGTGCAGGAGGTAGAGTAATGCGTATGATCTTGCGACGTGTTGTTCCTGCCCTTTTGTTGCTGAGTGTTCCTGCGATTGCGCTTGCCCAGCGTGGAGGGCGGGGAGAGAAGCCCGCCGCTGCCGATGCGGCGAAGAGTGATGCGGCGAAGCCTGATGCCAAAGCCGATGCAAAGCCCGATTCGAAGGGGGCGGCCAAGGCCGAGACAGCTCCTGCGGGATTGCCCGAGGACAAGTCGATTGGGCAGACGGTTACGGTGCACGGGAAGACGCTGCACTATACGGCTACCGTGGGGACGATTCGGCTGACCGATGATAAGGGCAAGCCTACGGGCGATGTGATGTATACGGCTTATACGCTGGATCATGAGAAGGGTGCGCCGGATCGGCCGGTACTGTTTGCGGTGAATGGCGGGCCGGGGGCTTCGAGTGTGTATTTGAATTTGGGGGCGGTGGGGCCGAAGCATATCGCGTTTGCGAACGCTGGCGATTCGGCGAGCGATCCGGCGACGCTGACGGATAATCCGGGGACGTGGCTGGACTTTACCGATGAGGTGTTTATCGATCCGATCGGGACGGGATTTTCGAAGGCGCTGGTGGATGAGGCGGAGGCCAAGAAGCTGTTTTATGCACCGACGGAGGATGTGCAGTACCTGTCGCTGGTGATCTACAAGTGGCTGGTGAAGAACGACCGGATGCTGGATAAGAAGTACCTGATGGGCGAGAGCTATGGCGGGTACCGGGTACCTCGGATGACGCATTATCTGCAGTCGCAGATTGGCGTGGCGATGAATGGCGTGGTGCTGGTGAGTCCTTATCTGAACCCGAGTTTCGGGGATGGGAATTTGTCACCGGTGCCGTGGATGATTACGCTGCCTTCGATTACGGCGGCTCATCTGGAGGCCGAAGGGAAGCTGACGGATGCGGCGATGCGGGACGTGATTTCGTATACGGAGGGAGAGTATGCGACGGCGCTGATCAAGGGGCCGGCGGACAAGGCGGCGACGGACGGGATGATCTCGAAGGTGACGGAGATGACGGGGCTGGACCCGATGTTTGTGAGGTACTCGGGTGGGAGGCTGGAGACGGGAGCGTACCTGCGGGAGGTACACAGGGAGAAGGGCGAGATTGGGAGTGTGTATGACTCGAATGTGACGCTGCCGGATCCGTTTCCTTACTCTCCGGAGCAGGAGTCAAGCGACCCGATTTTGGAGAGCATTATTGCTCCGACGACGACGGCGATGGTGAACTTTATTACAAACACGGTGGGATGGAAGACGGACGCCCGGTACTATGCGCTGTCGTATGACGTGGGGAGGCTGTGGGATCGGCAGGGGCCGGCGCTGCGGCAGGGAGCGGTGAGTGATCTGCGCGAGGCCGTGGCCGCTGATCCGAAGCTGAATGTGCTGATTGTGCATGGATGGAATGACCTGTCGTGCCCGTTTATGGGGTCGTTGCTGACGCAGAATGAGTTGCCGGCGAAGCTGGCGGCGCAGGTGTCGGTGCATGAGTTTCCGGGTGGGCATATGTTCTATACAAGGGCGGGGAATGAGGATGGATTGCACTCGCTGGCAGAGACTATGGTGAAGACGCATTAAAGCAGAGTCCAGGGCTGAGAGCCCAGGGCTCAGGGAAGGAAATTCGCTTGATACTTTGGTTTGTGTTGCTGGGGATTACGGTTGGGATGCGGACGATGACTGCGATGGCGGTGCTGTGCTGGTTTGCGTGGATGCAGTGGCTTCCGCAGACGGGATGGACGCTCTGGACGGGGTCGCTGGTGTCGGTGATTGTGTTTACGGTGCTGGCGGCGGGGGAGTATTACGGGGATACGCTGCCGACGACTCCTAGCCGGACGGCTCCGTTGCTGGTGGCGGCGAGGCTTTCGTTTGGAGCTCTGGTGGGCGCGATTGCGGCGCATTCAGTGATTGAGCCGGTGGCTGGAGGGGTGATCTTTGGCGTGGTGGGAGCGCTGATTGGGACGTATGGCGGGTACCGGGTGCGGATGTACTGGGCGAAGTCGCTGGGACGGGATTTGCCGGTGGCGCTGGGTGAGTCGGCTGTGGCGCTGCTGATCGCGGTGTTTACGTGCTGGGAGCTGCACAAGTTTATGCGGGACTTGCTGGAGGGAGTGCCGAAGGCGATGCTGCAGGGGTGGGGTCGGGGGATTGGGCTGGGTTAGAGCCAGACGTCGTTGGGGGCGGTGGCTGGGTGGGGATTGGGCTGGTCGCCGGTGTTGAGGACGCCGCGGGGTTCGAGGAGGAGGAGGTGGACTTCGTCGGGGGCGAAGGGCTTGTGCTCGACTCCTTTGGGGACGATGAACATCTCGCCGGGGTTGAGGTGGACGGCGCCGTCGCGGAGGTCGATGCGGAGATGACCGTGGAGGACGAGGAAGGTCTCGTCGGTGTGCTGGTGGTGGTGCCAGAGGAAGTCGCCCTGGAGCTTGACTAGTTTGAACTGGTAGTCGTTCATCTCCGCGATGACTTTGGGAGACCAGTGGTCGGTGAAGAGTGCTAGTTTGGCGTAGAGATTGATGGGTTGGTGGGTCATAGGGCTAATGGGATTTTAGAGCAGATTGGCGGTGGTTGTTGCGGGCGTTGGCCCTCAAGAGCAAGAGGGAAATACAAGGTCTCTCCGCTGCGCCAAACGATGGGATAGGCCGGCTTGGGTCGAGAGGGGGTGGGTTGGGGTGGGAACTGCAGATCCCTGCGGGATGACAAACAAAAGGGGCGAAGGCGAAAGAGAAGTTGTGGGTTAGCGGGGTTTGTAGCGGGTAAGGCAGAGGATGCCTTCTTCGGGGGAGATGGTGATTCGGCCGGGTTCGAAGAGGTCGGCGCGGAAGGTAGAGTTTTCGTGGAGATCGATTTGGGCGAGGCGGTGGACGGGGGTTCCGTCGGCGAAGATGATGCAGCGCCAGAAGTCGCCGGAGTCCTGCCAGGAGACGCTGAAGTGCTGGTTGTCGCTGTGGCGCTGGGCGACGGTGTCGGTGCTGCGGAGATTGCAGACGAAACGGCCGAGGACGGTGGGGTCGGACATGCGCTGATCGGCGATTTCTTGGAGTTCGGTAGACGTCATGCGGCTCCTCCGGTGGAGGAGGCTGAGTTTATCAGAGCGGTTGGGTGATCGGAAATGGGGTGGATGAGGGGAGAGTGCGAGGAACCGCTGCGGATCGTAGTGGGACGCGAAGTTTGGTTTAGGTCAGGAGGGATTGGCTTCAGACATTGACTTACAAAACGGGTTGCTGCTTTGTGAGGGGTACAAATCTGGCGATGGAGTTCGCCGACTACGCCTATTTGGGCTGATGCCTCCTGCTACTTAGAGCATTTCTCTCATAGGTATACTCTGCATTCTTTGTGTCTGAACCATGCGTGAGCGTTTTCTGGAGTGATCTCTGCAAGGCGTTCTGTCAGGACGAGATCGAGAGCTTCCCTGGTTCGCGCCT
>JAJYCQ010000016.1 GCA_021778315.1 Acidobacteriota bacterium
GTGACCTGCAGGGAGGCGGCGAGATTGACGGCGGTGGAGAGGATTCCTGCGGTGTCGCAGGTTTCGAGGTTGCCGGAGGGGGCGGAGGGGAAGATGCAGGCGAGGCAAGCGGAGGGCACAGAGGGCGGGGGAGCGTCGGCCCACATCTCAGAAGCGAGATGTGGGGCACCCGGCTCAGGGTAGGGATTAGGGATTAGGGAACAGGGATTAGAAAAGCCCGCAGGGAGGATGTTCATGGTGGCGGCGTAGGCACCTACGGCGGCGGCGTAGATCCAGGGGCGGTGGTCGCGGACGCAGAGGTCGTTGAGGAGGTAGCGGGTTTCGAAGTTGTCGGTGCAGTCGAGGATGATGTCGGCGGAGGCGAGGAGGTCGGCGGCGTTCTGGGGGACGAGGTCGGCGATGTGGGCGGTGACGCGGACGGAGGAGTTGATGCGGGCGAGGTGGAGGCGGGCGGCTTCGGCTTTGGGGAGGGAGGAGCGGGCGTCGTCTTCGTCGAAGAGCATCTGGCGCTGGAGGTTGGAGGGCTCGACGAAGTCGCGGTCGATGAGGGTGAGGTGGCCGACACCGGCGCGGGCGAGGAGGCTGGCGGTGGCGGCTCCGGTGGCGCCGACTCCGACGACGGCGACGTGGGCTCGGGCGAGGAGTTGCTGGCCGGCTTCGCCGATGCCGGGGAAGAGGACCTGGCGGGAGTAGCGGTCGCGGTCGGAGATGGGGATGGGGATGGGTGCGGCGGCGTTGGGTTCGTCGTTGGTGTTGGGGGTGGAGGCGTTGTTGGGTGCAAACGCGGGCATGAGTGGAAGTATACGGGGGAGGGCGGGGAATCTGGAGGGGGTCGGGAAGGAGCGGCGAACCCGCGAGTGGAGGAGTGCATCTGTAAAATGAGACGTGGACGCGATAGAGCAGAGGGCTTGGCTGAATGGCGCTGCGAGGATGCCCGCGATGCGGGGAGATCGATTGAAGAGAGATTGCGGCTTTCGAATTTGAAGCTTGAGAGGAAAGCGGCGTTGGCGCGGAGCGAGAGGCTGAGCGAGCGCGAGAAGAATCGTCTCCCCGCGCGCTTGCTGGAGGCTGGCGGAGTTGCGCGCGGGTGGGGGCGGGGAGTTGCTCTGCTGGTGGGGTTGTGGTGCGCGGTGGGGACGGCGTGCGCGCAGAATGCGACAGGGGCGGAGTTGCTGCGAGGAGGGACGGCGGCGATGGGGCCGAAGGCGCAGGTGGCCCAGACGTTGGTGACGAATGCTCTGCCGGCGCTGGGGGATACGGTGTGGTCGAAGGCGGGGACGCTGGTGGTGGCGGTGAAGTTTGCGGGGGTGTCGTTTGGGGCGCATGACGCGATCTTTTCGGAGCTGGAGCAGAAGGCGGGAGAGCCGCTGGATCCTCACAAGGTGAGGGCGGATGTGCGGCGGCTGTTTGCTACGGGGAGGTACCGGAATATCAGCGTGGAAGCGCAGGCTGCGGCGGGTGGGATGACGCTAGTGTTTGCGGGCGAGCCAAGGTACTTTGTGGGGCGGGTGACGGTGCTTGGGGTGAAGCAGGAGTGGCTGACGTCGCTGCTGGAGTTTGCTACGCGGATGGACCCGGGGGTGGCGTATACGGATGGGGCGATATCGACGGCGGTGGAGGCGGTGAAGGAGTCGCTGGCGGAGAATGGATATTTTGTTCCGACGGTGGCGGAGACGACGAGCATCGATGCGGTGGGGCACCAGGTGAATGCGACGTTCACGGTGAGCGTGGGGCCGCAGGCGAGGATTGGCAAGGTGGTGGTGGGAGGGCCTGATCCGGGGATCAATGTGGAGACGTTCCGGGATAAGGCACGGATGGATTGCGGATGGCTGACGACGGGATTTCATTCTCTGGTGGGGAAGACGTGCATTGAGAAAGTGACGCGGGAGACGACCAGCAATGCTTTGTCGGGGGTGAGGTCTTACTACCAGAAGGAAGACCGGCTGGAGGGAACGATCAGTCTGCAGCAGTCGACGTATGCCGTGCCCCGGAAGCAGGTGGATTATGACTTTTCGGCGAACCAGGGGCCGGTGGTGCAGGTGGTGGTGAATGGGACGAAGCTGTCGAAGAGCCGCACGAAACTGCTGGTTCCGGTGTATGAAGAGGGAGCGGTGGACAACGACCTGCTGAATGAAGGGGCGTTCAATATCAAGGATTATCTGCAGCAGAAGGGGTACTTCGACGTAACGGACAAGGTGGAGTTGAAGGGGCAGGGGACGGGCCATGTGGAGGTCCTGTACACGGTGGTGACGGGAATGCCGCATAGAGTGACGGCGGTGAATCTGGTGGGGAACAAGTACTTTGACCGGAGCACGCTGGAGGACCTGCTGCGGGTGAAGAAGGCGGACGCGTACCAGCGGAGTGGACGGTATAGCGCGCAACTGGTGGAGGCGGATGTGAACTCGATTGAGTCGATCTACCGGTCGAATGGGTTCAGCCAGGTGAAGGTGACTCCGACGGTGACGGACACGGACAACTCGCCGAGCGGGTCGCGGCTGAAGCGGGCGCGGATCCAGGTGACGTTCACGATCGATGAAGGGAGGCAGCAGAAGTTTGGCAACGTGCAGTTGGTGGGCGTGGCGGCTGACAGGGAAAAGGCGGTACGGGCGCTGCTGAGCTCGCAGACGGGACAACCGTTTTCGTTGATTACGCTGTCGAGCGATCGCGATGCGATTCTGAGTTATTACCTGGCGCATGGATTCGATCATGCGCGGATTGAGATTGGGCAGGGCGTGTCGGAGGAAGATGCGACGCGGACGGACGTGGCGCTACGGGTGACGGAAGGGCAGCAGGTGTTTATCGATCAAGTGCTGCTGTCAGGGATTGTGCATACGAGGCCGAAGGTGGTGGATAGCCAGATCATGGTGCATGCGGGCGATCCGCTGGACCAGTCGGCGCTGCTGCAGACGCAGAGGAACCTGTACAACCTGGCGCTGTTCAGCGAGGTGAATGCGGCGGTGCAGGACCCGATGGGCAATGCTCCGGACAAGAATGTGCTGGTGCAGTTGACGGAGGCGAAGCGGTGGGATGTGACGTATGGGTTTGGGTTCGAAGCGCAGACGGGGACTCCGGGCATTACGACGGGGCAGTCGAGGGGAACGACGGCGGCGCAGAATGGGCAGGCGGGCGTGAGCCCGAGAGTGTCGCTGGATGTGGCGAGGATTAATCTTCGCGGGACGCAGGACTCGCTGACGCTGCACTCGTCGTATGGCTTGCTGGAAGAGGTGGCGACGCTGAGCTTCAATGTTCCGCAGTTGTTTGGGAATCGGAATTTTACGGGGGCGATTTCGGGGGGGTATTCGAATGTGCAGGACATTACGACGTTTGCGTCGTCGACGCTACAGGGGGATGTGCGGATCACGCAGAAGGTGAAGCGCGCGGACACATTTATTTATGACTTTGAGTACCGGAGGGTGTCGGTAAATCCGGCGTCGGTGGAGATTACGCCGAACCTGATTCCGCAGTTGTCGGAGCCGGTGATTGTGGGAGGGCCGCAGATTACGTACTTCCATGACACGCGCGATCCGAGCCCGCTGAATGCGGGGAAGGGGCAGTATTTTTCGCTGCAGGAGTTTGTGGCGACGTCGAAGTTTGGATCGGGGACGGACTTCAACAAGGTGGATATTTCGCAGTCGACGTACTACACGTTTGGGAAGCGGAAGTATGTGTTTGCGAGGAACCTTCGGGTGGGATTTGAGAAGGCGTGGGGGCCGAATCCGAATGCGTATAACGCGGGGAATCAGATTGGGGTGGCGTCGACGGCGTGCTCGGGGACGCTGCTGGAGACGAACCCGACGTGTAACGCGGTGCCGCTGCCGGAGCGGTTGTATGCGGGTGGTGCGGAGTCGCATCGAGGGTTCGGGATTAACAATGCGGGGCCGCGGGATTTGACGACGGGGTTCCCGGTGGGAGGGTCGGCGGTGGTGGTGAATACGCTGGAGCTGCGGATGCCTCCGCCGACGCTGCCGCTGGTGGGAGACAGTGTTTCGTTTGTGCTGTTTCATGACATGGGGAACGCGTTTGAGTATCCGGGAGACATGTTCAAGAGCATTAAGAATTTTCAGCAGCCGAATATCTCTGCGTGCCAGAACCTGAAGATTCCGGCGGGGACTCCGGGGACGACTCCGGCGCAGCAGCAATCGAATGCGGTGGGGACGTGCAGCTTCAATTACTATTCGCATGCGCTGGGGATCGGGATACGGTATGGAACTCCGGTGGGGCCGATACGGCTGGACTTCAGCTACAACCTGAATCCTCCGATTTATCCGGTGTTCAATGACTATAGTGGGCAGGCGTCGAACTTCTATGTGGGCGGGCCTCCGTATGTAGGCGTGTCGAACCACTTCAATTTCTTTTTCAGTATTGGGCAGAGCTTCTAGGCGATGATGGGACTCGAGAGACAACACGGAGCGATGCGGAGAGTGAGCGACTCGGGGCCGTTGCTGCTGGTGTTGTCGCTGGGCGTGTTGATGGTGGGAATGGCGGGGGCGCAGAGTACGACACCGAAGCCGGTGGCACCTTCGACGGCGGCGGCTCCTCCGGTTCCTGCGATGACGTCTGCGTCGCCATCGTCGTCGGCGAAGTCGGCTGCGGCGGCAACGACGATTGTGCCACCTTCGCTGCCGGGGATGCCGAAGGTGGAGGGAACGCAGATCGATCGCGTGGTGGCGATTGTGAATGGAGAGTTGATCCTGGATAGCGATGTGGACCAGGAGCGGAGGTTCGCGGCGCTGCTTCCGTATGGAGAAGCGAGCGGGGTGTATGACCGCGATGCGGCGGTGACGAGGCTGATTAATCGCACGCTGATTCTGCAGCAGTCGCGGCTGCAGCCGGGCGATGAGGTGAGCATGGAGTCGGCAGCGAAGGATCTGGATTCGGTGCGGAAGTCGCTGCCGAAGTGCAAGGAATATCACTGCGAGACGAAGGCGGGGTGGGATCGGTTTCTGGCGACGGAGGGGTTCACTGAAGAGAGCCTGACGAAGTTGTGGCGGGAGCGGATGGAGGTGCTGGGGTTCATCGAGCTTCGCTTTCGGATGGGCGTGAAGATTTCGCAGCAGGAGATTGCGACGTACTACGAGAAGACGATGCTTCCGCAGTACACGGCGCAGCATGTGGCGGCTCCTCCGATGCAGGCGATTGCGAGCCGGATCCAGGAGGTGCTGCTGCAACAACAGGTGTCGAGCCTGCTGGGCGACTGGCTGGAGAGTTTGCGCGCACAGGGAAGCGTGGTGGTGCTGCACCCGGAAGAGGGGGCGCCATGAGCGAGGAGAGGAAGACGCCGGGCTCGCCGGAGGTGGTGAAGACGCGGGAGGATGCGAAGGGTCCGGGGGCGACAAAGCCGTCGCGGAGTGGATGGCGCGTGGTGGCGTGGATGGTTGCGGCGGCTGTGGTGGGGATGCTGCTGCTGACGGTGGGGGCTTCGTGGTATGCGACGACGGCGGACTTTCAGCGGCGGGTGGGAGGCGAGGTGGTGAGCGTGCTGGAGAACGCTACGGGTGGACGCGTGGAGTTGCGACACCTGACGTTCAACCCGTGGCGCCTGGCGATTGAGGTGGATGGACTGGTGATCCATGGGACCGAGGCGAAGGGAGAGATGCCGTATCTGTCGGCGACGAAGATTCTGCTTCGGCTGCATTTGAATATGGTGCTGACGCATATACGGGGGCTGGGGCCGCAGTCGCGGATCAGCCTGCGTTGGCTGCGGGTGGAGCAGCCGCGGATTCATCTGATTGTGGACAAGGATGGGAAGACGAACCAGCCGACTCCGAAGCATCCGAGCACGAGTAGCACTCCGCTTCAAGACACGCTGCTGGATCTGCAGGCGCGGAGAGTGGAGATGGTGGATGGGCTGGCGGTGCTGAATGAGAGGGCGATCCCGTTTAATTTGACGGCGAGTGAGCTGAATGTGCAGGTGGGGTATCTGAAGAAGACGGACCGGTATGGAGCGACGGTGGACCTGGCGAATCTTCGCACGAAGATTAATGCGCAGCCAGAGGTTCAGTCGAAGCTGCACCTGACGGCGGAGTTGGGACGGGATGTGCTGACGCTGCAGCGGCTGGATTTCTGGAGTGGGTCGCAGGGAGCTACGGGCGGGGCAGTGACACATCTGGTGATGACGGCGGAGATGCAACATTTTGCGCGGCCGGAGTGGCAGACAGTGGTGTCGGGTAATGTGGAGCTGAGGCAGCTGGGGTACCTGACGGATACGGATGGGCTGGATGCGGGGACGATGGATTTGAGTCTGCGTGGGCACAACTGCAACGCGACGCAGCCCGTGGCTCCGAAGCATCCTCACTTCTGGCAGAGGCATGGCAATGCGGGCGCGGCTCCGGCGACGAAGGTGGTGCTTCCTGATCCGGAGTGCACGGACGGGTATCTGTTTGTGGGATCAATGAAGGTTCATAAGGGGGCGTATCACAACCCGTTTGTACGGGTGGAGGGTGTGGACGGCGCAGCGCAGTTGCATGTGACTCCGATGGTGGTGCTGCTGACCGAGATGAGCGGGTATGTTCCGGGCGGTGGAGGGGCGAAGGGCGAGCTGAGGATCGTGAATGGGCTGCCGGGGTCGGGGAGCGTGGTGAGTGCTGCGGGCGCTGCTACAGCGAAGCCGGAGACGGCGCCGAAGACGAAGCCAGCGGGGAAGGCGTTGCCGGCGGAGTTTCCTCATTCGTATCTGACGGTGATGATCGATCATCTACCGCTGCGATCGATTCTGGATAGTACGACGGCTCCGAGTTTTGGGGACCTGGGGTTCGATACGGCACTGACGGGACCGACGACGGTGGAGTGGAATGGGCCGCTGGAGACGGTGGCGGATACGGTGCAGGTGGAGTCGTCGCTGACGCTGACTCCGACGGGAGTGCAACGGCGGGGAGCGCTGGGGAATGTTCCGGTGACGGGGGAGATTACGGCGCACTATGACGGGCGGGCAGAGGTGGTGCATGTGGCGCACATGCTGTTCCAGTCGCCGCAGAGTTCGTTGACGGGGAGTGGATTGCTGGGCGTGAACATTGGCGATCCTCTGACGGTGTTGCAGATCAATCTGCAGACGCGGGACCTGGGCGAGTTTAATCAGCTGTTGACGACGCTGGACTTTGAGGCGTTCGGGAAAAAGGGGAGAGCGGCGATTCCGCTGTCGCTGCATGGGTCGATGGACTTTGCGGGAACGGCGAGCGGGCCGATCCTGGACCTGGATGCGAAGGGGCGGCTGGTGGCGAATGATCTGGGGCTGCAGCTGGGAACGCTGGCGGATGCGCAGATCGATTCGGTGGTGGGAGAGGGAGAGTATTCGCCGAACGAGGGGCTGCTGATGGCGTCGTCGACGATCAAGCGAGGGACGGCGGTGATGCATGTGACGGGGACGTTCCGGCCCCGGCGCGCGATGGTGCATGGGGTGGTGCAGTATCCGTGGGATGGACACCTGGCGGTGGACGCGTCGGTGAAGTTGGAGAATGCGCAGGCGGCGGACCTGATGGAGATTGCGGGGCAGCAGCAGAAGATTCCGGTGACGGGAACGGTGAACCTGGACGCGCATGCAACTGGGACGGTGGACAACCTGGATGGCACGGGGACGGTGACTCTGACCGATGGGGTGGCGTATGGAGAGAAGTATCAGAAGATTGCGGTGGATGTTGCGGCGCAGGGACAGCAGTTGAATGCGACGCGGATGGAGGTGGTGGCGCATGGGCTTTCGGTTGCGGGCAGCGGGGGATACAACCTCAGCAGCAAGCAGTTGAGTGGAGAGATCAGCGGGAATAATCTGCTGCTATCGAAGTTCGATACGATTCATGCGGCGCGGCCGGATGTGGATGGATTGCTCTCGTTTACGGCGAAGGCGAATGGGACGCTGGAGAAGCCGGATCTGCATGCGAAGGCTTCGCTGACGAAGATTATGCTGCAGGGCAAGCCGCTGGGTGAGTTGAATGCGACGGCGAATAGCGCGGGCAGCGAGCTGTCGTACGAGGTGCGCTCGCAGCTGGTGGGAGCGCAGGTGGAGGCGAGTGGGCGGACGTCGCTGACGGGCGACTTTGAGACGCAGGCGAAGCTGACGGTGGGAGGGCTGGATGTTGCAAACGTGATTGCGCTGATGGCTCCGGATACGTTGAAGGGGAGCTCGACGATTGCGGGAACGATCAACGTGACGGGGCCGGCGGCGAAGCCGAAGATGCTATCGGGGACGGCGACGTTTAATGAGTTTGATGTGACGCTACAGGGCGTGGAGCTGAAGGCGGTGCAGCCGCTGCGGGCGAGCCTGCGGAATGGAACGGTGACGCTGGACCAGGTCCATGTGACGGGAGCGGATACGGACATTCATGCGTCGGGAACAGCGGTGGTGTTTGGGGATACGAACCCGCTGGGAGGGAGGCTGAACCTGGGGGCGAATGGCAGCGTGAGCATGAGGCTGGCGCACACGTTTGATGCGGACCTGATTGCGTCGGGCAAGGTGACGTTCAAGATGGCGGCGGAGGGACGGATGAAGAAGCCGGCGCTGACGGGGAACGTGCTGTTCGAGAATGTGAATGTTTCGGTGGAGGGAATTGCAAACGGTCTGAGCAATATGAACGGGACGCTGGTGTTCAACGAAGACCGCCTGGATGTGAAGGACCTGACGGCGCAGACGGGCGGAGGACAGGTGAAGATGGGAGGCTACCTGGCCTATCAGAACGGGCTGTTTGCGGACCTGACGGCGACGGGGGATGTGGTGCGGGTTCGGTACAACGACCTGAGCGCGACGGCGAATGCGAGCTTCAGGCTGCAGGGCGGATTGCAGTCGCTGCTGCTCTCGGGCAATGTGCTGGTGACGCGATTCGGGGTTGGCCCGAATATGGATTTCGCCGCATTTGCAGCGGCCGGAGGCGTGCAGGCGCCGCCTGATCCGAACTCTGCGCTGAATAAGATTCGGTTGGATGTGCATGTGATCAGTGCGCCGCAGTTGGACTTTCAGAACTCGTTTGCGAAGCTGGCGGGGACGGTGAACCTGACGGTGCGAGGGACGCTGGCGGCTCCGAGTGTGCTGGGTCGGATTTTGATTACCGATGGCAGCGCGACGTATGCGGGGACGAAGTATCAGCTGCAGCGCGGGAGTATTTATTTCACGAATCCGGTGCGGATCGATCCGACGATTGACCTGGATGCGACGGCTCGGGTGGAGAACTATGATCTGACGATCGGGGTGCATGGAACGGTTGAAAATCTGAAGCCGACGTATCGTTCGGAGCCACCGCTGACGGAGGCCGATATCTTCAACCTGCTGGCGCTGGGGAGGACGCAGGAAGAGGCTCAGCTTTATCAGGAGCAGCAGGTGGGCGCGGGTACGGACCCGATGACGAGCGCGTTGCTGGGAGGGGCACTGAATGCGACGGTGTCGAGCAGAGTGGGCAAGCTGTTTGGGGCGGGGTCGGTGAAGATTGACCCGGCGTTTATTGGGACGCTGGGGAATTCGTCGGCACGGATCACGGTGCAGGAGCCGCTGTCGAAACAGCTGACGCTGGTGTTTGCGACGAATGTAAATGAGACGGCGGAGCAGTTGATCCAGGTGCAGTATCAGCTGAATGAGAATAATGCGATTGTGGCGACGCGCGATGAGTCGGGCGTGTTCTCGATTGTGTACAAGATTCGGAAGAGGTATCACTAGGCGGCGGTGTGGCGGGATGAAAATGGCGGGCGGGTGGGGCGAGGCAGAGGGGCTGGGCAATTTACGATAGAAGCAGATGGAAAACGTTCTTCGTAATACGCGCGTTACGCTCGAGATGATCAAGTGGGAGCACTCGATCTTTGCCCTTCCGTTTGCATTGACGGGGGCGATGCTGGCTGCGAATGGGTGGCCGACGCTGCGGGTGCTGGGGCTGATTATTCTTTGCATGGTGTCGGCGCGGTCGGCGGCGATGGCGTTCAACCGGCTGGCGGATGCGAAGCTGGACGCGGCGAATCCGAGGACGGCGATGCGGGCGTTGCCGGCGGGGCAGCTGTCTGAGGGGTTTGTGCTGGCGTTCACAATTGTGGCGTCCTGCGTGTTTCTGATGGGAGCGGCGCTGCTGAACCGGTTGACGCTGGAGTGTGCTCCGTTCGCGCTGGCGGTGGTGCTGGCGTACAGCTACATGAAGCGGGTGACGCGGTGGTCGCACCTGGTGCTGGGGCTAGCGCTGGGGATTGCTCCGGCGGCAGCGTGGATTGCGGTGCGGGGAACATTCGCTCCGAGGGCTGCGCTGCTGACGGGGATTGTGATTCTGTGGGTGGGAGGGTTCGATGTGTTGTATGCGTGCCAGGACTATGAGCACGACCGGAAGGTGGGGCTATTCAGCGTACCGGCGATGTTTGGCCTGGAGAGAGCGTTCTGGATTGCGCGGGCGATGCATGTGGCGATGATCGCGCTACTGTTTGTGATGGTGCACGTGTTTGGGCTGGGGCTGATTGCGCTGGTGGGGATGTGCTTGGTGGTGGTGCTGCTGGGGTATGAGCACTTGATTATCAGCCCACGGGATTTGACTCGTATGAATGCGGCGTTCTTCACGCTGAATGGAATTATTTCGGTGGTGTTCTTTGTGTCGGTAGCGGTGGACGTCCTGCGCCGAAGGTAGAAGGTAGTCGTTGGTGGCACATAGAAAAGGGCTCGCACGAGGCGGGCCCTTGTTGCGCGCGGAAGGTTACTTTTTGTGATCGGCGCGGTAGTTGGCGATGGTTTGCTGGATCTGTTCCTTGACGTTCTGAGCGGTCGAGGTGATGGACTCGCGGACGTCGTGGGCGGTGTGATCGCCGTCGTTCTGGTGGCGAGCACGCTGCTCGGCGGCGGTCTCAGTGGCGGCGGCTTTGACAGATCCCCAGGCTTGTTGGGTGTGCCCCTTAACCTGCTGGGCGGCACCTTCGTTGGCGATCTTCTGGTTGTGGGTGACCTCGCCGAAGGATTGCTTGGCCTTGCCGGCGACTTCGTTCAATTTTCCCTTGATGGTGCTTTCTGTGGCTGTGCTCATGGGTAGATTCCTTTCATCTAGCGATGGCTTCTTTCGGAAGCCATCGCTGATGGTTTATGGGGTGGTGCGTTGTACTGGGAGAGAGTGCTGGGAGAGAGCGAGTCTACAGGCCGCGTCGTCCGGAGAGCAGGTTGAAGACGAGGACGATTACGGCGAGGACAAGGAGGATGTGGATGAGGCCTCCGCCGATGTGAAGGCTGAAGCCAAGCAGCCAGAGGATGATGAGGATGACCATAATCGTCCAAAGCATAATGAGGTGTTCTCCGATCAAAGTGGGATTACGGTAAAAGAGCGCCGAGGCTGCATGGCGTTATGTATGGTAAGGTGCCGGGTAGAGAGTCGAGGTTGTCCTGAGGGTAGGAGAATCTTGATACGAGAGCGGGAGATCGATGCAACGAGAGACATTTAATTCTGAAGGCCGGGCAACTTATTCTGAGGGAGTTGCAACGTCAGAGACGCGGCGGCTGCGGCGGATTGCGATCCAGGGAGAGCGCGGATCGAACAGCCATATGGCGGCGCTGGAGATGCTGGGAGAGATCGAGGTGGTGGCGTGCGGGGTGTCGGCTGAGGTGGTGGAGGCGGTGCTGTCGCAACGTGTGGATGCGGCGGTGCTGCCGATTGAGAATAGCCTGCATGGATCGGTTGCGGAGCACTACGATCTGCTGCTGGAACATGCGGTTCGGATTGATGGCGAGAGCCTGCTTCGCATTCGGCATAATTTGATTGCGGCTCCGGGAGTGAACGTGGAGGAGATTCGGAGTGTGCTGTCGCATCCGGTGGCGCTGTCGCAGTGCCGGAGATTTCTGGGGGGATTTACGCAGGCGAAGTCGGTGCCATTTTACGACACGGCGGGCAGCGTGAAGCATGTGATGGCGGAGGGTCTGCGGGATACGGCGGGCGTGGCTCCGGAGTTGGCTGCGAAGGAGTATGGCGCAGAGGTGCTGGTGGCGGGCATTGAAGACCATGCGCAGAATTACACGCGGTTTCATCTGCTGCGGAGAAGTGCGGATGCTCGGGGCGAGGGAGCTGGCACAGCGAATAAGCTGAGCCTGGCGTTTGCGGTGGAGCACAGGCCGGGGACGCTGGTGGCGGCGCTGGAAAGGCTGCGGGAGGCGGGCGTCGATCTGACGAAGATCGAGTCGCGGCCGGTGCCAGGGAGGCCTTGGGAGTATGTGTTTTATGTGGATTTGAGATTTGGGGATGAGGCGATGGCGGATCGCGCGGTGGCGTCGCTGGCTCCGCATTGCGGCATGGTGAAGGAACTGGGGAGGTATGCCGCGGCGTGAGATGGGACACTCTGGGTGCTTGTGTCCGGTCGTACCTTGTGTGGAGAAACCTCGGAGTCTAGAGTTCCGGGACTACTCAAACAAGGAGATTTAATGAAACGAACGATCGCGCTAGTCCTATGTCTGCTGTTCCCTATTGCTGCATTTGCGGCCGATAACAATAGTTACAAGGTGGGTTACGATGGTGGTTCGCTGCAGGGAATCAAGGCTGGAACTACGGCAGAACTATTTATCGATCCGGCGCAGATCCGGATTGTTCATGACAAAGATACGTTGACAACGATTCCGGCAGCGAGCATTACGGAGATATCGTATGGGCAGGATGTACACCGTCGTGTGGGGGCAGCGATTGGGCTGGCGGTTTTGTCGTTGGGGCTGGGCGCGCTGCTGGCTTTCAGCAAATCGAAGAAGCACTTTGTGGGGCTGACCTGGGTAAATGGCGAGCAGAAGGGTGGATTCGCCATGCAGTGCAGTAAGAATGACTACCGCGGAGTGCTTGCCGCGCTGGAAGGGATTACGGGAAAGAAAGCCGTTGATTCTGACGCGATGAATGTGAAGAACTAAGCCAATCGAACGAAGGTCAAAAGTAAGGCCCTTGTCCACCGCCTTGTCACGAGTGTGGGCAACGGCCTTTTCTTGTTGAGGCTTTAGGCGGAGAGGGGGGCGGACATTACTTTGTGGAAGGCGGTCTGGAAGGTGGCCATCTCTTTGGGAGTTCCTACGGTGATGCGGACGTAGTTGGGCCAGATGGGCCAGCTGCGACCGATGTAGACGTCCTGCTTCTGCATGGCGGCCATGACCTGACGGCCGGGGTGGCCGGTGTCGATCATGAAGCAGTTGGAGACCGAGGGGATGTATTTGTAGCCGTTGGCATCGAGCCATTTGAAGGTGGCGTTGCGGGTGTCGGCGATGATTTTGCGGCGGGTGGGGACGAGGTCGGGCTGCTTGAGGCTGGCGCAGGCGGCGGCGACTCCGGTGACGGGGAGGGGGTTCATGCCGTAGACCATCATCTTGCCGAGGAGGTCGGGGCGGCCGATGGCGACTCCGCAGCGGATGCCGGCCATGCCGTAGATTTTGGAGAAGGTGCGGAGGACGATGACGTCCTTGCCGGCGATGACCTGATCGAGGACGGAGGGGTTGTCGGCGATGTGGATGTAGGCCTCATCGACCATGACGGTGGCACCCTTGGGCTTGTTGTCGATGGCCCAGACGATGTCTTCCTTGGGGGTGAGGGTGCCGGTGGGGTTGTTGGGGTTGCAGATGTAGAGGAGGCCGGGGCTGGGGTGGGCGGCGAGCATGGCCTTGACGTCGTGGGCGTAGGTGGAGGTGAGGGGGAGCTTGATGACCTTGGCTCCGTTGCCCTCGGCGGCGCGCCAGCCGGACTCGTAGGTGGGGTCGGCGGCGATGTAGGGGCTGGAGGGTGAGGTGAAGGCGAGGGCGGCGAACTGGAGGGGCTCACTTGAGCCGGCGTAGATCCAGATGTGGTCGGCGGGGACTCCGTACTCCTTGACGAGGAGGTCGGTGAGCTCGTCCTGACAGCCGGTGGCGTCGTAACGGCCTCCGGTTTTGGCGATGGCTGTGATGGCTTCGAGGGCGGCGGCGGAGGGGCCGAGCGGATTCTCGTTGGCGTTGATCATGACGGCGTTGGGGTTCGAGGGGTGAGGGAGCTTGGGGAAGGTGCTCTTAACGGCGGCTTGCTGGGCAGCCCAGGCGAGGTGGCCTTCGGTCATGATGGGGAGAGTGGCAGCGAGACCCGCCATCCTGAGGAAGGAGCGGCGGGAAGTTCCGGGAGAGGAGAACAGAGGGGACGACGGCATGGCGGTCACCTGCGACTTAAATTTTGGTGGGGCGGGGCTGCTAGGTTCAATCTAACGCATTTTTTGTGGTTTTGGAGAAATTTTGGAGGGCAGGGGGAAGGGGTTGGGGGGAAAGAGAAAGAGCCTGCTCTTGGGAGCAGGCTCTTTCATGATTGGGGACGGTATCGACATCGGCCCATCTGTGCTTGATGTGGGTCGTGAGTTGTATCGATAGGGTGGAAAGCTAGGATCGTGACTTAGCGACGATCTGGGCTACCCATACGCCGAAGACGAGAATGCTGATCAGGGCAGCGGCTCCACCAACCCCGGTGCAGATGGGCTGGATGAAGTTGACGCGGCGAATGATCTCGTCATTTTCTTCTTTTGCGGTGGGTAGAGCGCTTTCGCTGAGGAAGAGTTGATCGGTTTCATGTTGGGTGAGGTGCCCGCGATAAACCATGAGACCGACAAAGGCTGAGACGAAGATGCCCCAGATGATTGCCATTACGGAAAGTGTATTCATGACAGTATTCCCCAGAAAATAGAAGTGATGTACGGGATTGAAGTATTACAGCAATGCATACAACTTTTACGCTTCATTAAATAGGGAGCGCAAAACTACAGAAAGCATACGCCGTGAAGTGCTCTGGTGAGAAGGAGTTTGGCGTGCTTTATTTGATTCACAGGATGTGGAAAAGGATGGCTCCGGCGGTGAGAAAGACGGCCAGTATGAGGGCGATCATTCCCAGAACGAACCATGCGGCGCGGCGGCGGTTCTGTGGGGTGGGTTCGGTGATGCCGAAGGTTCTGAAAAAGGCATCGGCGAGAGCTTCGAGAAGTCGCATAGGTCGAGGATACGCCGGGTGTTAGGCGGATGGGGCGTGCGGCAGGAAACGCAAAAGAGACTGGCAGGAAGAAGAATCCGGAGCAGGCGGAGCGCATCGAATAAGGGTGCAAGTGTGGTCGCCTGATGGAGCCTGCCGGATGAGGCTTGCTGAGGGCGACTGCGAAGCATAGACTAGAGAAGAGCTGTCTGGACGAGTGTCCGGGCGATTCTGAACTTCCCAAGGAGAACCGAGACCCATGGCTACTGCTGCCGTCAACCCCACTGTCGAAGTTGTGAATGCGCCTGAGGTGCCCTCGGCACCGGTTGTACTGACTCCGGCTGCGATTGCGAAGGTGAAGGAGATTATGGCGACGCAGGACCCGGTTCCGGCTGGTTTGCGCATTGGCGTGGTGGGAGGCGGATGCTCGGGGTTCCAGTACTCGATGTCGTTTGAGAATGCTGCCGGCATGATGGACAAGGTTGTGAGGATCGAGGACCTGAAGGTGTTTGTGGACGCAACGAGCGCGATGTACCTTAATGGTTGCACGGTGGACTACGTGGAGACGCTGGAGGCGGCCGGGTTCAAGTTTGAGAATCCCCAGGTGAAGTCGACGTGCGGCTGCGGATCTAGCTTCAGCGTTTAGTTCGTGCGACAGGTTTGGATAGAGGAATTTTGGATAGAGCAACGCCTCGCTGAGGTCAGCGGGGCGTTTGCGTTTTGGGTGGAGGAGGGCGGGGTTAGCCGGGGTAGGTGCTGTTGATGTAGCCCTCGAGTTCCTGGATGGTCTTGGCCTGGCCGGAGATGACCCATTTGACGAGGTCTCCGATGGAGACCATTCCGACGACGGCGTCGTTCTGGAGGACGGGGAGGTGGCGGATGCGGTGCTCGGTCATGATGGCCATGCAGGCGTCGACGGTGTGCTGGAGGCTGACGGAGATGACGGGGCTGGTCATCATTTGGTGGACCTTGGTTTCTTTGGAGGGATGGCCGATGAGGATGCCTTTGCGGGCGTAGTCTCGCTCGGAGAGGATGCCGACGAGGCGGTTGTTGGAGAGGACGAGCAGGGCCCCGACGTCGTACTCGGCCATCTGCTCGATGGCTTCGAAGACGGACTGCTCGGGTGCGATGGAGAGGAGCCTGTTCTTCTCTTTGCTGTTGAGGAGCAGGCCAATCGTGTCAGAGCTCTTCATGATGTCCTCCTGAACGTTGCCGGTGCGGTGGAATGGATTGGAATCGGCACGTGGAGACTATAGTCCATTGAGATTGTGCGAGGACAGAGCTTGTAGCGGGTGCTGGCTGGAGAAGAGGGGGTTTTGTGGCGGAGAGGCGAAATGGCGATTGGAGCGTCTAAGATGACATCAGGGAGATGACTAAGAGACCTACGGGATGACTGAGCGCGCTCAGAGGTGAGCTGAACTGGCTGTATGAACGAATTTATTGTCAAACTCGCAGATGAACGTGGCCGCGTACAGGAGCAGACGCACGCGGCGGCGACGGCGGAGGAGCTGCGGGCGAGGTTCACGCAGGCGGGGTTCCTGGTGTACTCGGTGAAGGCTCGCTCGACGCTGGGGAGGGCGGCGAAGAAGAAGATCAAGCTGGATACGTTTCTGATCTTCAACCAGCAGTTTTTGACGCTGATTCGGGCGGGGTTGCCGATTCTGAGCTCGCTGGATCTGCTGGCGAAGCGGCAGAAGGATGTGGGCTTCCGGGCGCAACTGGAGGATGTGGGAGCGAGGGTGAAGACGGGGCAGTCGATCTCTGAGGCGTTTGAGGCGCAGGGGACGGTGCCGCTGGTGTATACGACAACGCTGCTGGCGGGCGAGCGGTCGGGCAATCTGGAAGAGGTGCTGCAGCGGTATCTTGACTTCCAGAGGGTGTCGCTGACGTTCCGGAAGAAGTTGAAGGCGTCGCTGATCTACCCGGCGTTCCTGGTGGTGATGGTGATTGGGCTGTTCACGTTTCTGATTACGTTTGTGGTGCCTCGGTTTGCGTCGCTGTATGACCAGCTGGGAACGAAGCTTCCGGAGTTGACGCTGCTGCTGCTGGCGCTGGGACAGAATGTGCAGCACTATGGCCTGTTTATTTTGCCGGTGCTGGTGCTGCTGGGATACCTGGTGGTGCGGTGGGGTAAGAGCGAGTCGGGTGCGGATTTTATCGATCGCGTTCGGATCAAGACACCGGTGGTGGGGACGGTATGGCTGAAGTACCAGGTGGGACTGTTTTCGCGGACGCTGGCGACGCTGCTGACGGGCGGATTGCCGCTGGTACCGAGCCTGGAGACGGCGGCGCGGTCGATTGAATCGCGGCAGATTGCGAAGGCGGTGTATGTGTCGGTCGAGACGGTTCGCGAGGGCAAAGGGTTGTCGCTGAGCCTGGCCAAGACGGGGGTGTTTCCGGAGTTGTCGATTGAGATGATTGAGGTGGGCGAGAGTACGGGCGCGCTGCCGCAGATGCTGAACTCGGTGGCGGAGTTTTTTGAGGAAGATGTGCAGACGTCGCTGGCGGCGATTATGAGCTTGATTGAGCCGGTGATTTTGATTGTGATGGGCGTGGTTGTGGTGATTGTGTTGATTGCGCTGTATCTGCCGATATTCAGCTTGAACGGCGTTGGCGGGTAACCGCTGCGCCCCAATCCTGTAGTTTGTGAGTCAAACCATTATGGCTACTATTCCGGTTGCGGTTCCTTACGGTAACGAGGCTCTGTCTGAGGTGGAGCGGGCGCAGATGCTGGCGCGGCGGTATCACGCTGAGTTTGTGGATCTGAGGAACTTCAAGATCCAGGTGGAGCTGTTCAAGTCGGTGCCTGTGGACATGATGTTCCGCTACAACTTTGTTCCGCTGGAGCAGAGTGAGGGGCGGCTGGCGATTGCGGTGGCGGACCCTTCGAAGCTGATGGTGATTGATGAGATTGCGGGGCTGCTGGGTGCTCGGATTGTGACGCGCGTGGCGACGCTGAGCCAGATTACGGACCTGCTGAAGAAGAATGAGCAGTCGCAGCGGGTGCTGGATGAGGCGAGCGAGGGGCTGGCGTTCGACGTGCTCTCGAATGAGGAGAACGCGGACGAGAATATTTCGATTGAGAAGCTGACGGCGGATGATGATATTTCGCCGATTATCCGGCTGGTGGATACGACGATTTTTACGGCGCTGGAGCGGCGGGCTTCGGATATTCACCTGGAGACGTTCGACGATTGTCTGCTGGTGAAGTACCGCATTGACGGGGTGCTGCAGCAGGCGATGGCACCGATTGCGCGGGAGCATCACCAGACGATTCTGTCTCGCATCAAGATCATGAGCGAGCTGGATATTGCGGAGCGACGGGTGCCACAGGATGGACGCTTCCGGGTGCGGTACAAGGGGCGGCTGATTGATTTTCGCGTGAGCATCATGCCTACGGTGCATGGCGAAAATGCGGTGCTGCGCGTGCTGGATAAAGAGTCGATGTCGGAGAAGTTCAAGAAGCTGTCGCTGGATGTGGTGGGGTTTGCGGAGAAGGACCTGACGCGGTTTCGGCGGTACATCAAAGAGCCGTACGGGATGGTGCTGGTGACGGGGCCGACGGGTTCGGGAAAGACGACGACGCTGTATGCGGCGCTGAACGAGATCAAGAGTGAAGAAGACAAGATCATCACGATTGAAGACCCGGTGGAGTATCAGATTCGGGGGATCACGCAGATTCCGGTGAATGAGAAGAAGGGGCTGACGTTTGCGCGCGGGCTGCGGTCGATTCTGCGGCATGATCCGGACAAGATTCTGGTGGGTGAGATTCGCGATGCGGAGACGGCGCAGATTGCGATCAACTCGGCGCTGACGGGGCATCTGGTGTTTACGACGGTGCATGCGAACAATGTGGTCGACGTGCTGGGGCGGTTTTTGAATATGGGGGTGGAGCCTTACAACTTTGTGAGCGCGCTGAACTGCATTCTGGCGCAGCGGCTGGTGCGGCAGGTGTGCGAGTTTTGCGTGCGCGAGGTCCACTATACGGACGCGGAGCTGGAGCTGAATGGGCTGATTCCCGAGCAGTGGCGCGGGGTTGCGTTCAAGGAGGGGCCGGGGTGCATTGAGTGCGGAGGGACGGGGTATCGCGGTCGGTCGGCGATCCACGAGCTGTTGGAGCTGGACGATGAGATTCGCGAGATGCTGCTGGAGAAGCGGCCGGGATCGGAGATTCGGAAGAAGGCGAAGGACAAAGGAATGTCGTTTCTGCGCGACTCTGCGCTGGAGAGAGTGCGGGCGGGGATTACGACGCTGCGTGAGATCAACAAGGTGACGTTTATTGAACAGGGACGATAGCGAAATCGCTGTGACGAATTAACTAAACGGTTGTGTGGTGGCGAGCGTCCAAGAGATAAGCACTGTCCCACACCAGCATCGCAAGGTACTCTAGTTAGAGCTCCATGAATTTACTTCCCCAAGCGTCCGGAACCCGCCCACGTGTGGCCTGCGAGATCATGCCGCAGGGCGTGGTCGCAGCTCGTTCTGCGGCTGCAGGAGCTCCGCTGGCGGCGGTGGCTCGCGTGAGCCTTGCGGAGGGAGCAGTGACGCCGAGCCTGAAGGCGGGAAATATTGTGGACCGGGTGGCGGTGACGGCGGCGATCCGGGGGGCGATGGAGGAGATTGGCGAGCGGCGCAATGCGCGGGACGGGAATTTGACGCTGGTGATTCCGGACTCGGCTGTGCGGGTGCTGCTGCTGGAGTTCGAGTCGTTGCCGGGGCGCGCTACGGAGGCGTTGCCGCTGGTGCGGTTTCGGCTGAAGAAGCTGCTGCCGTTTGACGCGGATGATGCGATGGTCACGTACCAGGTGATGAGCTCGAATAAGAGTATTGTGCGGGTGCTGGCGGTGGCGATTCCTCGCGATGTGTTGAGTGAGTATGAGACGGCTGCCCGCGAGGCGGGGTATGAGCCGGGAGCGGTGCTGCCGAGTACGCTGGCTTGTCTGGCAGCGGTGGAGGATGTTGAGCCGGTGCTGCTGGTGAATGCGAACCTGGTGGGCGTGACGGTGGCGATTGCTCGCGGGAGCATCCTGTTGCTGCATCGCAGTGTAGATCTGCAGGAGCGAGCGGTGACGCATTCGGTACCGGTGGCGGGGATGACGCAGCCAGCGCTGCCGCTGGTCGATGTACACGATACGGCGGGCGAGTGGGCGGCGCAGGAGCCGCTGCCTGAACATGGGCGTAATCCTTATGCCGATCAGCTGGGCGATGAGGCGGCGGTGCAGGGATTTGACGGCATGACGGCGCTTCCGGTGCATGGAGTGTATGCGGCGGGCGATGCGAATGTGGGGGCTTCGGATTTGCAGCCGGTGGCGTTCTCGGCTGAGATTGCGCAGGCGGTGAGCGTGGCGGCGGCGTACTTTGAGGACACGCTGGCGACGGCTCCGAGGAGGGTGCTGAGTGCGGGGTCGCTGGGTGCGGAGCGGCTGGGACAGATCTTGAGGGTGTCGGGTATTGGGGATGAGGAGGGATTGCGGGTGCGGGAGCTGGTGGAGAGCTCGGCGCTGCTGGCGGATGCGGTGAGCACGTTGGTGCCGCGGCCGTGGCTGTCGGGCGTGGTGGGGGCGCTGCAAGGCTGATGCGGATTACAGTCAATCTCGCGACGAGACCGTTTGTGGAGCTGCGGCCGTTCTTTCTACGGCTGCGGATTTTTATGGCGGTGCTTGTCGTGGTGGCGGTGGTGGCGCTGATTGCGGCGCATGTGCTGCAGAGGAAGCTGGATGTAGCGAAGGCGCAGATTGACCAGGTGCATGCGAAGGTGGTGGCGGCTCGGCAGGAGAAGCAGGGCAATGAGCGGCGGATGCAGCTGCCTGCGAATGCCGCGGTGCTGGCACGCGCGCACTTTCTGAATGCGCTGTTTCTGCGCAAGAGTTTTTCGTGGACTGCGGTGATGATGGACCTGGAGACGGTGCTTCCGGTGGGAGTGCAGGTGACGTCGATTGAGCCGGCGATTGCGAGCGATGGGAATGTCATTATCCGGATGAGGGTGTCGGGGGAACGCGACCGGGCCGTGCAGCTGGTGCGCAATCTGGAGAGGTCGAAGAGGTTCCTTGCGCCACGGCTGACGGGCGAGGCGGCGCAGGCGAAGGAGGCAGGATCGCAGGGCGTGAACATGGCCGCGAATGCGAACAGCCTGACTCCTCCGGGAGTGGAGTTTGAGATTCTGGCGGACTATAACCCACTGCCTGAGGGCGAGGCGTATGGGGCGGGGAAGAAGGCGAAGGCTGAGAAGACTGCGGGTGGACCGGGAGCGAGTAAGAAAGCTGGAAGCGGGAAGGCTGGGAGCAAGACGGCCGGGAGCAAGGGCCGCGGGGTGGTGCTGAAGCCTTCGTCGGCTAGGCATTCGGCGACGGACGGTATGACGACCGGTACGACGACGAAGGGGGGTGCGCGATGAGTATGACTTCGCTTGTGCCTCCTCCCGTGCGTTCGTCGGGATCGGGATGGGAGCGCCGGGTTCCGCAGCTGACGGCCCGGGCTCGTGCGTTGATGACGGCGCTGAATCTGCACTTCGCGGGCGTTGCGGTGCTGGTGCTGCTGGATCTTTATTTGATCGTGCACCTGATCTTTGTATGGCAGGGGCTGAGCTCGAATAATGCGGCTGCGATTGACGATCAGCGCTTGCAGTTGACGTCGGCGCAACTGGCGGCGAAGCCTTTGCGGGGGCTGGATGCGAAGCTGGTGACGTCTACGCAGGATGCGGATGAGTTTTATGCGAAGCGGCTGCCGTATGCGGCGTCGCAGGTGGCTGCGGAGGTTGGAACGCTGGCGCACCGCGAGGGAGTGCACTGGACTCGCGCGCAGTATGCGTATACTCCGGTGCTGTCGGGGAAAGATTCGCTGACGCAAGTGAGCATGGACGCCAGCGTGTCGGGGGATTATCGCCCGATTGTGCAGTTCATCAATGCGGTGGAGCGGGACAAACTTTTCTTCGTCATTGCCTCGATCAACCTGACCGGGCAGCAGACGGGGCAGGTGAATCTTCGGATCCGGATGACGACGTATCTGCGGCCTCCGAATCCTGATGAGCTGACGGCTGAGGTGCCGATGCCGGATGCTCCTGACGCTGCGGACAGCGGGACGGGAGGGAAGCCATGAGCGCCGCTCCAGCGAAGGATAAGAAGCAGGTCATCGTGGTGTCCATCTTCGGGGCGCTGTTGCTGCTGTTTGTGGTGTTTGCGTACAACGCGTTTTTTGGGGGAACGACGAACCCGGCGGCGGTGTCGGCTCCTGCTCCGGTGAGCCAGCCGACGGCGGCGAGGGCGAATAATTCGACGGCGGCGGGAGGATCCGGACGCGGCGCGAGCGGTGCGAGGAGCGGGCTGGGAGCGGCGGCGGGCGTGGCGGCGACGAAGATGGCGAGCACGTCGTCGAGCCTGGACCCGACGTTGGATGAGTCGGCGATGCTGCGCACCGAGAGCCTGGTGTATTCGGGCACGGGGCGAAATATTTTCTCCGCGACGTACACGGCTCCGGTGGTGATTCCGACGAATGTTCCGAAGGCTCGGCCGAATGCGGTGCAGCAGGCGGTGGTGCCGACGGGGCCACCGGGGCCACCGCCACCTCCTCCGATCAACCTGAAGTACTTTGGGACGGCGGTTCGAGCGAATGGGCTGCGGCAGGCGTTCCTGCTGAATGGCGAGGATGTGTATCTGGCCGGGGTGGGGGACATTGTTGCTCGGCGGTACAAGATTCTGAGCGTCGGGCCGACGAGTATTCAGGTCGAGGACCTGCAGTATTCGAACCAGCAGACGCTGCCGCTGCAGGTGAATTAGGGCTGCGGGCTGCAGGGGAAACGCAGGGTGTATGGCGTTCGTCCAACATATTATGAAGTCGATTGGCCAACTCGAATGTGGGGAGATGGGTGGTGGGGGGGCTGTGCGCCGGAATGTGCGCCGGAATGGGCGCGAGGGTGGGGAAGAGGGCTTCATGCTGCTGGCGGTGATTGTGATGGTGGCGCTGCTGCTGATTGCGCTGTCGGTGGCGGCTCCGGTGGTTGCGCGGCAGCTGCGGCGCGATAAAGAGGTGGAGAGCCAGCACCGGATGGAAGAGTATGTTCGCGCGATTCAGCTGTATCAGCGGAAGTTTCCGGGGCAGTATCCGGCGTCGATCAAGGTGCTGGAGAGCTCGAACAATGTTCGCTTTCTGCGCCACCAGTATGTGGACCCTCTGACGGGCAAGGCGGACTACAAACTGATTCACCAGGGGGAGCAGAAGACGAAGATTCATGTGTTTTTTGGGCAGGAGTTGGGAGGGTTGGCGGCGAGTCTTGGATCGGCTTCGGGGATGGCGTCGAGCGGCGGGATGGGAGCTCCGGTGGGGGGTGGAAGTTCGACGTCGACGATAGGGGCGACGTCGGCGCTGGCTAGTGGATTTGGGGGCGCAAGCATCACGACGGGGACGCCGGGCAGTCCGGGTGCTCCGGGGGCGACGGGAGCTACAGGGGCGACGGGGGCGACGGGATCGACGGGCGGACTGGGGGGGCTGGGCGATGGGACCGGCGGCGTGATTGTGGGCGTGGGGACATCGAAGAGCGGGAGCTCGATTACGGAGCCCAACGGGCAGAGCACGTACGAGACGTGGGAGTTCTGGTATGACCCGCAGATCGAGATGCTGAAGCAGGCGGTGAGCCTGACGGGCGGAGGGATGTCGGGCGGAGGGATGACCTCGCAATCGGCGGGGAGCTTTGGGCAGAACGGCGTGACGGGCCAGCCGAACTCGGGCGCTGCGGGAGCTAGTAGCCCGTTTGGATCGTTTGGGACGCCAGGGACGCCGGGGGCTGCTGGGACGCCGGCGCCGACGGGTACTAGTAACCCTAACTCTTCTGTGCCGAATCCGTTTTAGGGGATCTCTGCACTGGGCCTGGGGATTGCCTCAGGGACTAAAGCCCTGTTCGTTGGCGGGAGGTATGGCGGGGCTGAAGCCGCTTCCCTTCAAAGCGAGGACTGGCTTGAAGGGGAGGACTGGCTTTGCAGCGAAGACTTGGTCAGAGGTTTCTTCGAGGTTGGGGGAGGGGGTTAGTGCTTGATGGCCCACATCGCCCAGCTGAGGACGATGACCGCTCCGACGAAGAGGGCGAAGCAGAAGGCACCGAAGCGCACCATCATCCTGGGGTCGGCTCGTTGGGTGATGCCGAAGACGATTGAGGTGAAGAGCGCGAAGAGCAGCATGGCGGAGAAGTGAGTCAGCATTAGAGCGAGGCCTTTCTTCCGTTGGCCAGAGAGTGCGCGTCGACTGCTGCGATGATGTTCAGCAGGCCGCCGACGACGAGGAACTTGGTGCCGTAGTCGGCGAGGGTGTTGACGACGGAGGTGGCCCCGAGGCCGAAGACTCGAGCGATTGCGTAGAGCAGGCCGGAGCCGAGCTGGCCGAGGAAGCCGAGGATGTCGAGCATGTCGCCGGTGTTGGGGGTGTAGATTTTTCCGGCGAGGCCGAGCCCGATGAGGAACATGCCGAGTACCGAGACGAAGAGAAGGAGGGCTCTGACCCACTTGCCGAGGAGCAGGTGGCCTGCTCCGGGAACCAGCCAGCCGGCGAGGAGAACCAGAGCCGGAAACATGGAGTTCTCTCCGGGGATACGTTGTGCGATCGGTTGTTGCGGTGTCGGGCTTGCCATCGGAGTCGATTCTATCAGCGGATGCGGAGCAGGGGGCTCAAATCCTCAAGAGCTCCTGCTGGGAGGGGCCGGTCACTACGGCGGAGCCGGGTCGGGTGATCATGTTGATCTCGCTGCGGACGCCGAACTCGCCGGGGAAGTAGAGGCCGGGCTCAACGGAGAAGCAGGTATTGGGGAGGAGGAGGCGCTCGTCGTGGGTCTCGAGATTGTCGAGGTGGGCACCGTTGCCGTGGATGCTGATTTCGATGTTGTGGCCGGTGCGGTGGGTGAACCACTCGCCGAAGCCGGCGGAGCGGATGACGTTGCGGGCGGCGTCGTCGGCCTCCCAGCCGGCGATGGGGCGGCCCTCGGCGTAGGCTCGCTGGACGACGGCGATGGCGGCGTCGCGGGCGTCGCGGACGGTGTTGAAGATGAGTTGCTCGCGGGGGGAGGGTTCGCGGCCGAGGACTGCGGTCCAGGTGATGTCGTACCAGATGGCCCTGGGATCGGGGAGCGCGGGATTGCCGGGGGAGGCGAGCTTGGCCCAGATATCGATGAGGATGAAGTCTCCGCTGCGGATGGTCCGGGCGGTTTCGGGGGAGGGGTCGTAGTGGGAGTCGGCCGAGTTGGGGCCGGCGCTGCAGTTGGGGCCGTGGTCGGTCCAGAGGCCGGCCTTCTGGATTTCGGCGTTGAGGAACTGGACTACGTCGAATTCGGTGAGGGTAGCTCCGCTTCGAACGCTGTCGCCGATGAACCTCCAGCCGGAGGCGAGGACGGCGTCGAGGCGGCGCTGGGCTTCGAAGTGGGAGTCGATCTGCTGGTTGGTGAGGACGGCCTCGAACTGACTGACGAGATCGGCGGAGGTGACGACGTTTTTGCCCATGGAGCGGATGAGTTCGACGGTTCCGGCGTCGACCATGGAGACGTACATGATGGCGTTGCGCGGGGAGTATTGCATGGCGAGGGTGTTGGCGTCGTCGAGGAGGGTTTCGAGCTGCTGCTCGAGCTCCTGCCAGGAGGAGTACTGGGTGCGGGAGCCGGGGAGGGAGTCGAGCTTGCCGGCCTCGATGCGGTGGACGAGCTTGCGCGGCTCGCCGTCGGCGGGGATGAAGTAGAACCAGCGGCGGGAGACAAAGCTGTTCTCGTCGAGGCCGAGGATGCGGTAGGCGATGGGGTCGCGGTGGTGGTGGTCGTAGAAGAGCCAGCCGTCGAGGTGGTGTTCGCGAAGTGCCGCTTGAATTGCCTTAAGATCCATGCGTACTATCTTAGCGTTCGCGCGAGGCAAGGTTCTGTGCGAATTTTGAGAGCGTGCAGCCCTCGCAACGATGTCTCCAGGCATCCAAACGCGGAGTTGGTTTTGTGGAGGATTCCATGGCAGCTTCGTCCCGTTTCGCAGCACAGCGTCGCGTTCCTTTGGCAGGTAGTGAGAAGAAGCCGTATGCCGGCGAGGCCGCTCCGGTGATGGCGGCGGCCGCGGCTGTGGCGGCTAAGACCGGATCGAAGATGGGGAGGATGCGGGTATCCGTTATCGTCCCACCCAAGGCGCAGTTTCCGATGAAGCGGGGACGGCCGCAGGAGCGACTGAGCCGAGAGGTGTATGCGAGTCGACATGGAGCGAATCCGGCTTCGGTGAAGCTGGTGCGGGCGTTTGCGAAGGAGTTCGGGCTGACGGTAGAGCCGGTGGTCCACGCAGGGCGATGCACGATTCATTTGAGCGGCAGCGCGGCGGCGATGCAGAAGGCGTTTGGCGTCGCACTGACAATGCAGACGACGGGCGCGGGCAGCTATCGCGTGCGCGAGGCAGCGATCTGCATACCGGAGGAGTTGGAGGGACATATTCTGGCGGTGCTGGGGCTGGATAACCGGCCGCAAGCGAGGCCTCATTTTCGTGTCGCGCAAAGTCGTGTGAGCAACGTTTCGTACACTCCGGTGCAGGTGGGAGCGCTGTACGGATTTCCGGCGGGGGCGACGGCAGGTGGGCAGACGATCGGGATTATCGAACTGGGCGGAGGGTATCGGACGGCGGACCTGACGGCGTACTTCAAGACGCTGGGGTTGGCGCCGCCTGCGGTGACGGCGGTCTCGGTGGACGGGGGAAAGAATACTCCAGGGAGCGCGAGCGGAGCGGACGGCGAGGTGATGCTGGACATCGAGGTGTGCTCGGCAGTGGCTCCGGGGGCGAAGGTGACTGTGTATTTTGCTCCGAATACGGACCAGGGATTTATAGACGCGGTGTCGATGGCGGTGCATGATTCGGTGAATAAGCCGAGCGTGGTCTCGATCAGTTGGGGAGGGCCGGAGTCGAACTGGACGTCGCAGGCGATGACGGCTCTGGATGCGGCGTGCCAGGCGGCGGCGGCGGTGGGTGTGACGATTACGGTGGCGTGCGGAGATAACGGCTCGACCGACGGAGGGACGGGAAACAATGTTGATTTTCCGGCGTCGTCTCCTCATGTGCTGGCGTGTGGAGGAACGACGCTGACGGGGTCGGGGACGACGATTGTGAGCGAGGTGGTGTGGAACGAGCTGGCACTGGGCGAAGGAGCGACAGGCGGAGGGGTGAGTGCGGTGTTTCCTCTGCCGACGTGGCAGCAGAGTGCGGGAGTTCCTGCGGCAGCTTCGGGGGGAGGAGGACGCGGGGTTCCGGATGTGGCGGGCGATGCGGATCCGTCGACGGGCTATGTGGTGCGGGTGGATGGGCAGACGATGGTGATTGGCGGGACGAGCGCGGTGGCTCCGCTGTGGGCGGGGCTGATTGCGCTGGCGAATCAGCAGAATGGCGTGGCGGCGGGGTTCATCAATCCGGCGATCTATGCGGCTTCGGCGAAGAAGGCATTTCGGGATATTACGCAGGGGAATAATGGGCCGGGCGGGTACTCGGCGGGGCCGGGGTGGGACGCTTGCACGGGGCAGGGGAGCCCGGTGGGGAGCGCGGTGATTGGGGTGCTTGGAGCGGCGTCGGCTGGCCTGAAGGTAGGGGCGGTGGCGAAGAAGAAGGCTGCGAAGGGGTAGGAGATGGCGAGGGTGGGTTATGTCCGGTAGACAACCAAAGGCTGGGGTTAAGGATTCATAACAGGATCGAGGCTCAAGCTCGCGGAGGTCAGTGACGAGGGTGGCCGAGGGTCTGGCGGCAATCGTTTGACTTGACAGCCGTACTTTCGCGCAGCTATAAACGCGATCGTTGCACAATCGTTTGCGCATTGTGAGCAAACGATTGTGCCAGCGAAACTAAAACGGATTTTTACCGCATCATTTTTGGAGGCACCATGCTGCACGCACGCCCACTTTTCTGCATCCCGAGGCTGACCATGTTTAGAGGGTTTAGAGGCTCAGCGCTATCGACGCTGGTTCTCGTGGCACTTTTGTTTACGGCGAACTTTGCTCATGCGCAGTTCCGCACCTCTGTTCAGGGTGTCGTCACCGATCCAACGGGGGCGGTGATCCCGGGAGCGAGCCTGACGCTCAAGAACAATTCCACGAACGAGACGGTGGTGCGGACCAGCGATGCGAGCGGCGTCTTCAACTTCAATGCTCTGCCGGCGGACTCGTTTACGCTGACGGTGGATCACGCGGGCTTTCAGGAGAAGGTGCTGGCGAATCTGCAGTTCATTCCGGAGCAGGCGAACTCGCTGAGCGTGCAACTGGGGCTTGCGGGAACGACGCAGGTGGTGACGGTGGATGCTTCGACGACTCCCGCGGTGGATACGGAGACGGCGAACATCGGCGGCACGATCAGCAGTAACGATATTCAACATATGCCGTCGTTCAACCGCGACGTGTTCACGTTGACGCAGTTGACTCCGGGCGTGATCAGCGATGGGTCGCAGGGCTCTGGCGGCGGCGTGTACAACTATCCGGGCAACCAGGGGCCGGGCGGGTCAGGCGCAGCCGGTGCGCCTCCGACAGAGAATGGCCCGCAGGCCAATGCCAATGGGCAGCAGTATGGGGCTAATGGGATTTCGATTGACGGCATCAGCACGGTGAGCGCGGTGTGGGGTGGAACGACGATCATCACTCCGACGGAAGATTCGATCTCGAACGTCCGCGTCGTGACGAACGACTATGACGCTGAGAATGGGCGGTTCAGCGGGGCTCAGACGATGGTCACCTCCAAGAGCGGAACGAATCATCTGCATGGAAGTGCGTTCTTCGCGCTGCACCGGCCGGGCTTGAACGCGTACCAGCGAGGTACGGGCACGGGCCAGCCGGTGAAGGATACGCAGCGGTTCAACCAGTATGGCGGAAGCCTTGGCGGACCGATCCTCAAGGACCGGATCTTCGCATTCTTTGCGTATGAGACGACGCCCAACAGCTCAACGAACATTGGGGCGGGATGGTATGAGACTCCGGCGTTTGATGCGCTGGCACCGGCGGGCAGCATCGCTTCGAAGTACCTCACGTTTCCTGGAGGTGCGGTCAGCACGACGGGGATTATTACCAACAATGAGACCTGCGCCACGATTGGATTGGTGGAGGGCGTGAACTGCCGGACGATCGCTGGACAGGGCCTGAATATCGGGTCGCCACTGACGACTCCGCTGGGAACGATGGATCCGACGGCGTCGGGTACTTCGGTGAATCCGGGCGTTGGCAGCGGGCTTACGAATGTGGCGGACATTGCGGACTATGCGACGACGTCGCCGTTCACTTCGTACTATCGGCAGTACAACGGGCGGCTGGACGCGAATGTTACCTCGAAGGACCATGTGGCGTTTGCGATCTACTGGGTTCCGCAGGGCAACACGAGCTATAACGGCGGGTCGCGGGCGTACAACCTGTTCCATCACGATCAGATTAATGAAGCAATGTCGGTGATCTACAACCATACGTTCTCGCCGACGTTCTTGAATGAGGCTCGCGCGAACGCTGCTGGCTGGCGGTGGAATGAGATCACGTCGAATCCACAGTCGCCGGTGGGACTGCCGAGCGACCAAGTGAATCAGATTGGATCGATCAACCTGAATCAATTCGGCTCGTCGCTGGGCAGCGTTCTGAACCAATGGACGTATGGATACAAGGATGTGGCCACGAAGGTTGCAGGGGGACACACGATCAAGTTTGGAGGCGAGTTCACGAACCTTCACTACCTGAGCGATCCTATCGGGCGGCCGAACTATGGCTTCTATAACATCTGGGACTTTCTGAACGATGCTCCTTCGCAGGAGTCCGGCGGCTTCAACACGGTTACTGGATTCCCGGGTGGTACTCGCCAGGATGAACGCGAGAATCTGTTTGGAGTGTTTGTTCAGGACGACTGGAAGATCAAGCCCAACCTTACGCTGCATGCAGGAGTGCGCTACTCCTACTTCGGGTCGTTGTATGCGCAGCAGAACAATTTGCAGGTGGCACGGTTTGGACCGGGATCGCAGGCGTATACGGGTCTTAATATCCGCGTTGGCGGGAACTTGTGGACGCCGCAGAAGGGTAACTTCGGGCCGCAACTGGGCTTCAACTGGAGCCCGGATATGTTCCACGGAAACCTTACGGTTCGTGGCGGCTATGGTCTCAACTACAACCAGGAAGAGATCGCCATCTCTGCGAACACGGGGAATAATCCACCGGTTCAGGGCTACTACAACTTTCAGTATGTATCGCCGACCAACCCGGGAACGAACGGTGGCGACATCCTGTACGGGATCTCGAGCAGCCCGACGTCTCTGAACGGGTTCGCGTCGAATCCGCATACGATCACGAGCTACAACACGGCGAATCTTCCGGTGGCGGGCAATGCCAATGTTTCGCTCTTCGGAGATGGAAGGGGCGGGCTGCCGACGACGTACGTGAATCACTACTCGCTGGACACGGAGTATCAGCTGGGCAAGCAGCTGGTGGTGTCAGTGGGATATCAGGGCAGCACGTCGCGGCATCTGATCAACCATGAAAATCCGAACGCTCCGGGAGTGGTGCAGGGTCTTGCGCTGAATCCTCTGGTGACGGGCGGCGACTACTGGACGAACTCGGGCAGCGGCAATAACAATGCTCTGCTGGTTGAGTTGAAGCATCCGTTCGTGCACCACTTCTCGGCAGACGCGCAGTACATGTGGGCGAAGAGCATGGACACGGATGGGTCGGGACCGTACTCGGAGGATCCATACTTTCCGGAGAATCCGGCGTACTCTTATGGGCGCTCGGACTACAACATCGGGCAGTCGCTGAAGGTGTTTGGACTGTGGCAGCCGGTGATCTTCAGCAAGGCAAATAACTGGGCTGAGAAAGTCGTCGGCGGATGGTCGCTGAGCGGCATTATGAACCTGCACACGGGCTTCCCGTGGTCGCCTAACTATGGGCTGCCGTCGTCGCTCTATTGCGATACGTGCGGCTACTATAACCTTCGTCCGACGTATCTTGGAGGAGGGAAGAACAACCATAGCAACGCGGCGTTCGAGGCAGACACGACGCAGCCTAACTCGAACTTCCCGAACCCGGGTGGAGCACAGGTCGGCAACAGCTATAGCAATCGCTACTTCAGTGTTCCGGACTATACGGCTGCTATCACGGGGCCTCCGTTCCCCGGGGTGAGGAATGCTCTTCCGGGACCTCCGGGAAGCGCGAGGAACTCGTTCACGGGACCGAACTACAGGGATATCGACGCGTCGTTGACCAAGGCGTTCGGTCTTCCCCGGATGCCGGTACTGGGGAGCAATGCCAACCTGGAGATTCGTGCGGATATCTTCAATGTGTTCAACCTTCTTAACCTCAATCCGCAGAGCATTGCGAATAACGTGAATGCTCCGAACTTTGGACAGGATACGAGCGCGATTGGATCTCGCACGATCGACTTCCAGGCGCGATTCTCGTTCTGAGCTGACGGTAAGGCGAACAACAGAGGGCGCGCCGGGTGCGCGCCCTCTGGCATTTCCGGCTACACTCGCAAGAGCCTGTGCGTTGAGATTCCTATGTCTGAAGAACACAAGATTACCGCGGTCAAGAGTATGAGTTCGGGGCGGAGCCTGAAGGAGTTGGCGAAGCACCTTGGCCTGTCGCAGACGACGGTGTCGCGCGTGATCAATCACTCGGGAGGGACGCACCGGATCTCGGCCGCGACCCAGGAGAGGGTACTGGCGGCGGCGGCGGAGATGAACTACAAGGCGAGCCCGCTGGCTCGCGGGCTTCGTAGCCGGCGGTCACAGACGATCGGGGTGATGGTGCCGGAGATCAGCGGCGGCTACTCGGCGGCGGTGCTGAGCGGCATTGAGGATGTGCTTCTGCTGAGCGGTTTTTTTTATTTTGTGGTGAGCCATCATCATCGCGTGGAGCTGCTGAGGGATTATCCGGCGCTGCTGCTTTCGCGCGCGGTGGAGGGGATTATTGCGGTGGACTCGGCGCTGGATGCGGAGCTGCCGGTGCCGATTGTGGCGGTGTCCGGGCATCTGCGGATCCCGTCGATTCTGAACATCGAGCTCGACCATACGCTGGCGGCACGGTATGCGCTGGAGCACCTGCACAGGCTGGGTCATCGGCGGATTGCGTTCATCCAGGGGCAGAGCTTCAGCTCGGATACGCAGGTGCGGTGGCATGCGATTGTGAAGGTCGCAGCTGAGCTTGGGCTGGCGATCGATCCGAGGTTGGTGGTGGCGCTGGAAGGGGAGGATCCGACGCTGGAGCCGGGGCGCGTTGCGACGCACAAGCTGCTTGCGGCAGGAGGTGCGTTCAGCGCGATCTTTGCGTTCAACGACCTTTCGGCGATGGGAGCGATTGTGGCTCTGCGCGAGGCTGGGCTGGATGTGCCGACGCAGGTTTCGGTGGTGGGATTCGATGACGTGATGGGAGCGTCGACCAATAATCCACCGTTGACGACGGTTCGCCAGCCTCTGCAGGAGATGGGACGAGCTGCGGCGACGGCGCTTCTCCAGCGTATCCGCGATCAGAGGAGTAATCAGCCGCCGGTCCAGGCGAAGAATGCGATCCTGGTACTGCCTACTTTTGTTGAACGCAAATCCACCGCAGCCGCGCCGTAACGGAGCCATGCCGATTGCTACCCTCACTCTCGAGCTTGCGATTGAACACGCACAGTCGCTGAAGGACCGGCGGCAGGTGGTGCGGTCGCTGAAGGACAAGCTGCGGCACGGATTCAATATCTCGATTGCGGAGATGGACGATGCGCTGCTGTGGAACCGGGCGACGCTGGATGTGGTTGCGATTTCGAGCTCGCGGACGTACCTGGAGGGGCAGCTTCGCGAGGTGGAGGCGGCGGCCCGCCGTCTGGCTGTTGGATTGGGCTGCGAGATTATCGACAGCTATGTAGAGAGCGACATATCGCTAAACGACTGAACGAATGCTGCAAAAGTGGTACCCTGAAGAGTCAGCTATGCCAGAGCAACGAGCCAGAACCTATCACCGCGGTCGAGTCGTCAACACCTTCGCCGAAGAGATTACCGCCATGCTTGAGGGCGAACTCTCCGACCCACGCATTGCTCCGTGTCACGTCACGGAGGTCGTGCTTGCGCCCGGCGGGAAGAGTTGCAGGGTGTTCATCGCGGTAACGGGAACGCCGAAGGAAGAGGATGAAACGCTGGCTGGCCTGATGGCGGCGCGAGGCTTTATTCGCACCGAGATACGGTACCGGATGAATGTGCGGCATGTCCCGGAGATCACGTTTGCGATTGATCGGTCGGAGAAGATTAATACGCGGATGGACGAGCTTCTGGGACGGATGGAGAAGCGGAAGAGCAAACTTGCCGATAAGGTAGCCAAGGAGAGCAATGCCCGGTCTGAGCCACCACGCTAGGACTGGCTCGAAGTCCCTTACCCATGAATAATGACGCCTCCATCTTCGCTCTACTTGGGCTGCTTCGCGAGTGCAAGCGGTTTGTCATTACGTCGCATGTTCGTCCGGACGGCGATGCGATTGGGTCGTCGCTGGGGCTGATGCATGTGCTGGAGGGGATGGGCAAAGAGGCGACGGTGGTGTTCACGGATCCGATCCCTCCCAACTTTCATTTTTTGCCCGGCGTGGAACGGATCTCGAGCCGGCTTCCAGCGACGGATGCGGTGATTTTTCTTGAGTGTGACTCGATTGAGCGCAGCAGTATTGATGCTCTTGAGTTTGAAGCAGCGAAGCCGCTCCTGACGATCAATATCGACCATCATCAGAGTGGCCGGGAGTTTGCGGAGTTCAACTGGATTGATCCGGAAGCTGCGGCGGTGGGTGCACTGGTCTACGATATTGCGGTGGCTGCCGGCGTTGCGGTGACACGGGAGATGGCGGACTGTTTGTACACGGCGATTCTGACGGATACTGGCTCGTTTAACTACCCGAGCACGAGTGCCGAGACCTTCGCCATGGCGGAGCATCTGGTTCGGTGTGGAACGGACCCGAATCAGATTGCACGCGCGATTTATTTCTGCAATCCGCTGAGTAAAGTTCGGCTGCTGGGGATTGCCATCGCGAATCTTCAAATTGACGATGCGGTGTGCTGGAGCCATGTGACGCTGGACGAGATCGAGCGCGTCGGCGCGAGCGTTGAGGACTGCGAGGGAGTTGCGAATCATCTGATTGGTATTGCTGGAATCGAGGGGGCGGTATTCCTTCGGGAGCTTCCGGGAAGGGCACAATTTCGTCTCAGCATGCGGAGTCGAGGGACGCTGGACGTGTCGAAGATAGCCGAGCACTTTGGCGGTGGCGGCCACCATAGCGCAAGCGGATGCACGATGGAGGGCACGCTAGCGGAGGTGACCGAACGCATCGTCGACCAGCTCCGTGAGGCGTGTGCCCAGTTGCAATCGGACCGCGTCCTTGCTTCAACCCAGCCCGCGACTCTGTTAGCCTAGGGTTCGCCCAGCGAATCTCAACCAAACCACTCCGAAGAAGTGGACGTGCGAGAGTCACCGTGCCAGAGCGATTTGCGAAGCGCAATATTTGTGAACCAACTTTGATGGATTCTCCTCAACCCGTACCGGAGTCCCTGGCGTCAAACGCTGCGGCGTCTTTGACGACTGCTACGCGCGCGCGCGGTGGAGCGTGGGGTTGGGTGCAGCAGCGTCTTCGCACGCAGCTTGGATGCACGATCTCGGAGTTCGCGGTCCTGCTGGTTTTCTCCTGCTACTTCCTGTTTTATGGCCTGCTGCCGATGTTTGGGGGCGACCAGTTGGGATTGGTGGGAGCGGATGAACCTCGCTATGCGCAGATCGCTCGAGAGATGCTTGCGGCGCACAATGCAGAGTGCCAGCAGGTGCATGCGAGTCTCATTCCTCACAGCTTGCGGGCGGCTGACCTGCGCGCGTCCTATGCCTGCCTGACGGGTGGCACGGTGACGCCGATCTTGTATGGCAAGCCGTGGCTGGAGAAGCCGGCGCTCTACTACTGGCGCGCGATGGGGTACTACAAGGAACTGGGGGTGTATGACTGGACGGCGCGACTGGCGTCGGCCACCGGAGCGCTTGCGCTGATCATCCTCGCGTTTCTGCACCTCAAACGGTTTCGTCCGGGAGGCCACCTGGATGCCGCGCTCATCATGGTGTCGGCGGTTGCGATGTTCGCGTTTTCGCGTGGCGCGTCCACGGACATGCAACTCGCCGCGCCGTTCTGTATTGGCATGCTGGGGTGGTATGCGTGGTACGAGACGGGCAAGAAGTTCTGGCTCTTCGACCTCTACTTTTTTGGTGCCGCGGCTACGCTGGCGAAGGGCCCGGTCGCACCGTTTCTGGCGTTGGCGATCATCTGTCTTTTTCTTGGTCTGCGACGCGAGTGGTCAGCGCTGCGACGCACCATCTGGATCCCGGGCGTGCTGCTCTACCTGGTGATGGTCCTGCCCTGGTATATCGCGGTGCAGCGCCGCAATCCGAGCTTCTTCAACGAGTTTTTCTGGAAGCATAATCTGGAACGGTACACGACCAACCTGTACCAGCATCATCAGCCGTTCTACTACTATCTGCTGGTGCTGATCATCGGGCTGATGCCTTGGACAGCGCTGTCGTTTCGAGCACTGGTGGATGGCCTTGCAACGTCGATTGCAGAGTGGAAGGTTCGCCATAAGCCGCAACGGTATGTTGGCCATGTGCGAGCCGGCGATGCGTTCCCCGAGTTCCTGGTGCTGTGGACGCTGTTCCCGATTCTGTTCTTCTCGTTTTCAGGATCGAAGCTGCCCGGCTACATCCTTCCTTCGATCCCTCCGTTGGCGATCCTGACGGGCGACTATCTCTTCCGGATCCGCAGGACGGGGATCCCGGACTGGCTGCTGAATTCGCACGCCACGCTTACGGGCATACTTACGTTTGTGCTGATCCTGAGCCCGCAGTACATGGTGTATCAACGGATCATTCCGGCGCCGAGGATCTTTGTGTGGGCGACGGTGCTGGGTATCGCGGCGGCGGTGCTGGTGCTCTACGTGGTGCGTCGCTATGGGGTGCGCCACATCCGTTTGGTGACGATGATCCCGATGGTCTTCCTGCTTTATTTTTTACTGGGAAGGAATGGCCAGCTGCTGGATTTGAATTACTCGGCGCGTCCGCTGGCGCAGGAGATTCAGCAGGCTGATCCTGCGGCAACGGTTGTGGCTGAGTTCGATGTGCGGCGGGATCTGGTCTACGGCCTGGCGTTTTATCGCAACCAGGAGATCATGAACTACGCGGTTGATGGTATTCCCGACGGAACGCATCTGCTGGTGTTTCCGACTCGCGAACTGCCGCTGGTCGAACCTTATCTGAAGGGGCGATTCACGCAACCGCTTCTGCTGTATCAGGCACAAGGCCTTTCGGTGTACAAGGTTTATCCTCGGAGCTAAGGTCGGGCCGCGCAGTTGAGTCAATCACCGCAACTCGAGATACTGGATCTTCGCCACTTCTCCGCGGCGCAGTTGAGGCCGCTGCTGCGCGATGAAGCGGAGCGTTGGCAGCGCCGACTCTACTGGGACTACACTCGGGCTTCCGCGATGTTGCTGGAGTACTTGGACAGCCGCATCCTTCCTGGGTTTGTGGCGCTGCAGGCAGGGCGCATTGTGGGCTACGCGTTCTGCGTCTCGGAGGGAGCGAAGGCCGTGATCGGCGACATCTATGCGCTGGGTGAGACGGAATCCACGATCAACCCCATCTGCGGCACGCTTCTACATCATCTGCTCGAGTTGCTGCAGGCTACGCCGGGAGTTGATCGCGTTGAGTCGCAGTTGTTGATGTTCCCGCTGGGAGCGCTGGCCGAGCCTTATCGGGCGAACGGATTTCGCAGCTTCCCTCGACTCTTCATGATGTCCAAGCTGGGTACGCAGTCGGTGGCGGCAGCTGCTCCTCCTCCGCTACCGCCGGGAGTGAGCCTGGTGCTGCAGTCGTGGCAGCCGGAGTTTTACGAGTCAGCCGCGGCGCTAATTCACCGCTGCTATACGGGCCACATGGACTCCTTGATCAACGACCAGTACCGCACGCTGTACGGTGCACAGCGCTTTCTGCACAACATTATCCGGTTCCCGGGCTGCGGCGTGTTCGATGCGGAGAACTCCTGGGTGCTGCGCGATCCGCAGACGCTGGCTGTGGAGGCGGTTCTGCTTTGCTCGAGGGTGCGAGCCAACATCAACCACATTACGCAGTTGTGCGTTACCCCTTCGCTGCGGGGGTTTGGGCTTGGTCAGACGCTGTTGGAACACTGCGCTGCCCAGAGTATTCCACGCGGGCTACAGAGCCTGACGCTGACAGTGACCGAGGCCAACACCGCTGCGTTGCATCTCTACCAGCGGAACGGGTTCACAACGCTGCATCGCTTTGAAGCGATGGTGTGGGACGCGAACCCCTCCGACGCTGAGCTAGCAGGCTAGACAGAAAGCGGGGCCAAAGCGATCGACGCATGGGCCCCTGCTTAGTGGCTGCTGGTTAGTTGCCTGTCGGACAGCTACATCCTGAAATGGTGTTGCTGTCCAGGGTGACCGCACCATTCCTCGCCAGCGCCCTCCCTTGCAAGTTTGCGCCGGTGGTAAGGGTGACGGATGTCAGCGCGAGGATGTTTCCCTCAAATGTAGAGTTGGTTCCCAGAGTCGCAGAGCTTCCAACCTGCCAAAAGACGTTACAGGCCGAGGCACCGTTTGTGAGGACAACATGGCTGCCGCTCCCTGTTGTGAGAGTGGACCCGATCTGGAAGATAAACACGGCGCTTGTATTCCCTTGAGCGTCCAGCGTGAGATCCCCGGTGAGGGCAAGCGATGACGTCGATTTATAGACTCCAGCGGTAAGGGTCTTTCCGGTTAAATCTCCGGCCTCCGTCGTACCTCCCGATCGCCCGGCAGCGTCGTTATACCCGGCCGTCAAAGTAGCCTGGGCCTGGCTTGCGGCAGCGTCTGCACGATGGATCGTTCCAGTCGTCAGCCCCGGAGGAAATCCCGTGACGGCTGAGCCCGGGCTGACTCCAACATCTCCTGTAACCACCGTTGCTCCGGTATTCGTAACGGTGGAACCTGCCAGTACCGAGAAAGCTCCAATGTAAGGGCAGAGAGCTATTGGCTGCGTTCCACCTGATGTAACCGCACCGGTAGTGAATGATTGACTAAGAGTGGGAGCCACCGGCACACCGCCCTGGTCCTGAGCTCCGGCAGTCACGGAAACTGTGTAGGTGGTGTTGGGTGCCAGACTAGCCGTTGGGGTGATCGTGGCAGTCTGAGTCAGCACGTTGTAGGTCACGGTTGACGCGACACCCTTAATGAACACGGTTGTCGGGTTGATGGTGCTTGAGGACATCTGTTCATTGAAGGTGATAGAGATGGTCTGGTTCAGGGGCACGTTCGTCGCGCCGGGAACAATATTGACCGCTACGACATAGGGTGCAGAGGCGTCGGTGGTCGCGCGTGTAGTGAAGGCGAAGTCGAATGGCGCAGCAAGCGGAGTTCCGCTTGCATCTCTTGCCATCGTGTTGATCGTCGCATTGTAAGTAACATTTGCTGCGAAGTCGGGAGAAGGTTTGAAGGAAGCAATCTTATTCGCCGCGTCGTAAGCTACCGTGCCTGTGGCACCGGCAACCGTGAAGCTGCTCGTATTGATACTGGCCGGGTCCATTGCCGTGCTGAAGACTACGGCAACCTGTCGGTTCGTTCCAACGCCATTGGTCTCTGGAACCACCGTCACTACTGTGGGAGCGACATTGGTCATCAATGGAGTAGAGGTGGAACTGCATCTAGAGCATTTCTCTATCAGGTGTACACTATAATTGCTCTGACGGACCGCGACATCGATAGGGATGGCGAAGGCATATTCGGATGATTTGAGATGCAAGCTGCTGGCGGCATTCGACGCTGGG
>JAJYCQ010000046.1 GCA_021778315.1 Acidobacteriota bacterium
GCACCAGGCTCCCCGCTACGTAGCACACCCCTGCCGCCAGCAGCAGCGTGTCCGCATCAAAACGCTGCCGAAGCCGCGCCAGCGACGTCACCCCCATCACCGCGCCCAACCCCATGCAACCGTTCAGAATCCCATAGCCCATCGCTCCCTGGTGCAGGTCTCTCTTCGCCACCAGCGCCAGCAGCGCCCACACCGAGCTCACAAAAAAAGTGAAAATGAACACCCGGATCAGCGGCCCCTGCAGGTCCGGAGCATGCCGCAGATACCGCAACCCCGTCCGCACCGACCCCGCAATCCGCTCCTCCGGCAGCACGCTCTTGTACATCGGCTCCCGCTTCCACCGCCACAGGATCCAGATCACCCCAGCAAACGAAGCCGAGTTCAGCGCAAACACCCACCCCGCTCCGTGATGCGGCACCGCATACGCCGCAATGATCAACCCACCCAGCGCCGGCCCCAGCACCCGCGCAATATTGTTGCTAGCCGCATTCAATGTCACCGCATTCGGAATCTGTTCCCGCGGCACCAGCTCCGGAACAATCGCCTGCCACGCCGGATTATTCATCGCCGAACCAATGTTCAGCAGAAACGTAAACAGCAGCAGCATCACCGGAGTAATCACGCCAAAGAACGTCAGTACCGCCATCCCCGCAACGCTCGCCAGCATCCACCACTGCCAGAAAATCAGCAGCCGTCGCCGCTCATAGATGTCCGCCGTAGCTCCCGCCAGCAGCCCCAGAAACAGTACCGGCAAACTCGCCGCCGTCCGCATCAGTGCATTCATCAGCGGCGAAGTCGTCAGCACCGCCATCAACCACGTGCCCGCCGTATCCTGCATCCACGTGCCCATCTTGGACACCGTCGCTGCAATCAATCGATCGCGGTACATCGGTATCTTCAGCGGTTCAAACGCATTCGGTCCACCCGGAAGCGTCTCTTCCACTGGTGCCAGATCACTTGCTTCTACTTGCCCCGTCTCACCCACCTCCCTATGATGCCATTCTTTTACGTCGCCCGCTCCGCCATCCAGCAGCTTCCTCCATCAATCGGCCTGCGAGCTCAATCAACCTGCGAGCTCAAGCGGCCTGCGGGCTCAAGCCACCTCCGCTGCATGCGTCCCCGTCTCTCCCACCTGTCCCACCCACACCTGGAACGTAATCTTCGGCGACTCATTCTCGCCCGTCGTATCCTTGTGCAGTCGGTACACCTGCTCGCGTATCGCCTGGTCCGCCAGCGTCATCCTCTCGCGACTCCGCAGGAAGTCCATCCAACTCTCCATGATGAACGTCTCATTCAGATGCTCCGGGTCAGCCGCATCCCTGTAGATCCCCCAGCGCACCGCTCCGCCTCGCAGCCGCACTCCTTCCAGCAGATGAATCACACGAGTGAACTCCGCATAATTCTCCTCCGGAACCCGATAGTCCACCGAGATCCGCACCGGCCCATCATCCGGCTCCGGCATCGCCGCAAATCCCGGCAGAGGCCGCTTCCACTGGTACGGAGTCAGGTCCGGCAGCAGCCCCTTCAGAATATGAATGCGCTGCAGAAACGGCAGGCTGGCCGCCAGCCCCGCCGCAGCGCACAGCAGCGAAACCCGCGTCGACGTCCGCTCTGCAATCGCTCCCCACAGCACGCTGCCCAGCGCCAGCCCACCCTGGAACGCCATCAGATACACCCCCAGCGCCCTCGCATACACCCACGCCGGAACCGACATCTGCACCGACACATTCAGCGTCGACATCGTCGCCGTCCACGCAAACCCCGCGCCAATCAACGTCACAATCACCACAGCCGGAATTCTCACCAGCGCCAGAATCAACATCGTCGCAACGTAATACAGGCCCGTCGCCAGCAGCAGAGTATCCGCGTCCACCCTGCGCCGTATCCGCGCCAGCATCGTCGCTCCAATCACCGCACCCACGCCCAGGCAGCCATTCAAAATGCCATAGCCCATCGCCCCCTGCCGCAGATCGCTCTTCGCCACCAGCGCCAGCAACGACCACACCACGCTCACAAAAAAGGTGAAGCTGAACGACCGAATCAGCGGCCCCTGCAAGTCCGGAGCGTATCGCAAATACCGCAGCCCCGACCGCACCGAGCCCGCAATCCTCTCCGTCGGCAGAGCACTCTTGTAGATCGGTTGCCGCTTCCATCGCCACAAAATCCAGATCACGCCAGCGAACGACGCAGAGTTCAGCGCAAACACCCACGCTGCTCCGCGATGAGGAACCGCATACGCCGCAATCATCAATCCGCCCAGCGCCGGCCCAAGTGCGCGAGCAATATTGTTGCTCGCCGCATTCAACGTCACCGCGTTCGGAATCTCTTCGCGAGGAACCAGCTCCGGAACAATGGCCTGCCACGCCGGGTTGTTCATCGCCGATCCGATGTTCAGCAGAAACGTAAACAGCAGCAGCATCACAGGAGTAATCACGCCAAAGAATGTCAGCACGGCCAACACCGCAACGCTCGCCAGCATCCAGCACTGCCAGAAGATCAGCAGTCTCCGCCGCTCATAAATATCCGCCGTCGCTCCCGCCAGCAGCCCCAGGAACAGCACCGGCAAACTCGCCGCCGTCTGCATCAGCGCAATCAGCAGCGGCGATGTCGTCAGCACCGTCATCAACCACGTGCCCGCCGTATCCTGCATCCACGTGCCCAGGCTCGACACCGTCGACGCAACCCACCGGTCGCGGAACAACGGAATCTTCAGCGGCCCAAACGCATTCGCGCCGCCCTCCTGCGTCTCTGTCGTCACTGCCAGATCGGTCGAATCTACGTGCCCGGTTTCACCCACATCTCTATGATGCCACCCCTAGCCGCTCCCCTGCCGAAACGTTCGTTTTCCCCGCAGTTTATAGTGCAGTTATGGCTATGGATCAACGCTGGCTGCCCCTCACCCTCCTCCTCGCCAGCTCCCTCGCCGCTCAGCAGCCAACTCCCGTAGCGCCTCCCTCCGCAACATCCCCAACCGCCCCCTCCGCCAAACCCATCCCTCCCGTCGGCCCTCTTCTCCTCGACGTCGAGCGCAACGAAAAGGCCAACGAAGCCGCCCGCAAGGACTACACCTACCACATCCATCTCGAAACCCAGGACCTCGACCGCCACGGCAACGTCAAGAAGACCGAGAGCACCGACTCCGAGAGCATCACCGTCGACGGCGTCCGCATCGATCGCATCGTCGCCAAAGACGATAAACCCCTCACCGCCAAAGAGCTGCAAAAGGAGAGCGACCGCGGCGACAAGGAAGTCGCCAAAGCCAAAGAGCGCCGAGCCAAACACGAGAGCCAGGGAAAGGAAACCGACTCCCGCGGCGACGACATCCTCCCCGCCTCCCGCATCCTCGAGCTCGGCACCTTCACCAACCCCCGCCGCGTCGATCTCTACGGCCGCCCCACCATCGTCTTCGACTACGCCGGCGACCCCAAAGCTAAAACCCGCAACGCCTTCGAAGGCATCGTCCGCGATCTCGTCGGAACCGTCTGGGTCGACGAACAGGACCGCGTCCTCGCCCGCGGAGAAGGCCACTTCCTCAACGACTTCAAGATCGGAGGAGGCCTCTTCCTCAACATCCACAAAGGCCTGAGCTTCGAATTCAGCGCCACCAAAATCAACGACGAAGTCTGGCTCCCCACCACCATCGAAGGCCAGGGCAGCGCCCGCATCCTCCTCGTCGACAGCACCAACGGCCGCTTCCGCCTCGTCACCTCAGACTACAAAAAATTCCACACCAGCTCCACCATCATCCAGTCCGACCGCCTCATCGGTCCCGACGGCCAACCCATCCCCGACCAGCCCCCCACCGAACCCACGCCCCCTGCCGTCCCGCAGCCCCCAACACCGCAGCCTTAAAGAAATAACAGGAGGGTAGAGCCACAGCTCTTCCCTCCTGCCTTGTGAACGAAACTCACCCACCCGATCTGCATCCTCTTCGCCGAAGCTTAGAGAGGCTGAACGTCGGACGCCTGCCAACCCTTCGGTCCCTTTACCACGTTGAACTGAACGGCCTGACCCTCTTGTAGACTCTTGAAACCATTGGAGTTGATCGCCGAATAATGCACGAATACGTCCTCACCATTCTGACGGCTGATGAAGCCAAAACCCTTGGCGTCGTTGAACCACTTCACTGTTCCCTGTTCCATAGCTGGTAAATCCTTGTCATTGGCTTTGACGCTGAATCCAAATCGGGGCTTCGGCTACTGCACTTGCTGAAAACCAATCTGTTTCAAACGATGGGGAAATGTTAGCACGACAGCCTACTTTTCCACCGAAAAAAATGAAAAGAGCGAAATCTGCACAAATTTCAGTGCAAACTGCTCGCCCTATTGCACTTGCGGCTCCCCAACATGCGTCCGAACGATCGTCTCTGCCGCCGCCAGCACCTCATCCAGCGTCATGCTCGTTGAGTCCAGAATCACCGCATCCTCCGCTGGCCGCAGCGGAGATTCCGCCCGGTTCCGGTCCCGCGCATCCCGCTCCTTCAGCTCGCGGACCACGGCTTCCTCCGTCACCTCAGCCTGCGCCGGACTACCCTGCCGGTAACGCCGATTCCCTCTCACCTCAGGGGCAGCATCAAGAAAAATCTTTACCTCGGCGTCCGGAAACACCACCGTCCCAATATCGCGGCCTTCCATCACTACACCGCCACTCACGCCAAGCACCCTCTGCTGCTCCACCATCCACTCCCGCAGCCTCGGATGCACCGACACCCGCGACGCCGCCGACGTCACATCCACATCCCTCACCCGCCGCGACACATCCACGCCGTCCAGCAGCACCACATTGCCCTCCATCTGAGGCTTCAGCGCAATCCGCGTCCGCCCCGCCAGCTCCAGCAACTCGTCCTCTTCATCGAACCCAAGGTCGTTGTCGATCGCCTTCAACGCCAGCGCCCGATACATCGCCCCCGTCTCTAGGTTCAAAAACCCAAAGCGCCGCGCCAGATGCGCCGCCATCGTGCTCTTGCCCGCGCCAGCCGGCCCGTCAATCGCGATCACCGGCCGCTCCCGTCGTCTCGTTGCTGCAGCCGTTGCGACCAATCCAGTCTCCGCTGGGGACGTGCTCATGGTTTACTCCTCGCTCCCAGGCTTCTTGAACGTCGAAGGTCTAGCGCCCGTCGGTCCACCGCGCTTCGCACCGAAGCCTCCAGGCTTCCCGCCGAACTTTGGCTTACCCCCAAACTTCGCTCCAGGCTTGCCGCCAAAACTCTTCCGTGGCCCTGCTCCCGCACGAGAGAAGCTCCCCTCGCCGCGAGCCTTGTACGGCCGCTTCCCGCCATCCCCCTCCGCCGCCGGAACCCAGGGCTCCTTCGTGAACGGACGTGTATGAGCATCCGCAGCCCGAGGCTTATACGGCCGCTTAGGCAGCGAACGCTCCACAGTCGACTCAGTCGCACTACTCTCCGCTGCTGCGCGAGGCGTGTAAGGCCGCTTCGTAAACGTGCGCTCCCCTCCTTCAGCCCCCCGAGGAGTATACGGCCTCTTCGCAAACGAACTCCCGCCCTCTGCCGTACGAGGTGTATACGGGCGCTTCGCAAAACCACCCGACTTCGCACCGCGTTCCTTGCCCTCAAAACTCCGTGGCTTGAACGAAGCCCGCTCGCCGCCCTCAGCATTCCGCGGAGTATAGGGCCGCTTCGCAAACGAGTTCTCGCCACCCTCCGCAGTGCGTGGAGGGTAAGGCCGCTTCGCAAACGAGCTTCCCCCGCCTTCGGCAGTTCTCGGCGCATAAGGCTTCTTCGCATACGAGCTCCCGCCCTCAGCATTCCGTGGAGCATAAGGCTTCTTCGCTCCAAAACCACCCGGCTTGCCTCCGCGATCGCCACCCGGACGCTCATAGCTCCGAGGCTTGAACGACGGCCGTTCACCGCCCTCCGTCGCACGAGCAGCATAAGGCCGCTTCGCAGCTCCCCCCGGCTTCTTCCCATAATCAAAGCTCGACTTCGGAGGAGTCCGCTGCTCAATCGGCAGCCCGGCCTGCTCTCTCGGCTTCAGCGGCTCCCGATCCTCCGGAGCCGGCTTGCGGAACTTCGTAAACCCATCCGCCTTGGCCTCTGCACGAGGCTTGCGATCCTCTTCCCACGGCTTGCTAAAGCTCTTCTTCGCCCCAGCCGCTCCGTCCTTCTTGAACGGCCGCCGTTGCGGATCCGTCTTCCCATCCAGACGAGGTCCAAACCGAGCCGACGGCTTCACCGGCCCAGCACCAGCACGTCCAGCCGAAAAGCTCTTCGCCGCAGGCTTCCCGCGAAACTCGCTCGCGACCTTATCCTCGCTGGCAAAGCTCTTGATCCGCCCCGTCCCAATCTTCTTCGGACGAACGACCGCAACCGCATCGCCCTCTTCGACCGAAGCTTCCTCACCAGCAGCCGCGCCAAACAACTGTAGCGTCCCGGGAATATGCAGCAGCGTCTTTCCGTCGATCACCACTGTCTCCAACTGCCGCGCGCCCACCAGCGCATGCAGCACCTCGCGCACCCGCGACCGCGCCGTCAACGGGGAGAGGAACGTCGTAATCTCCTCCTCCGTCGCCATCATCACTTGCGACAAATACAGCGACACCAGCGCAGACAGCGCCGTCGGCTGCCCCGCATTCGCACCCGCCTTGATCGCCTTCGTAAACCTCCGCGACGTCAGTTCCCATAGCGTTGCTCCATCGCCCTGCGACAGCAGGGGAAGCACCCGCAGCTGCGACCACAACTCGCTCAGCGAGCGCAGAATCGCAGCCTCCGTCACCTCGCGCCCCAGCTCCTGCGCCAGCTCGCCCGCCGACATCGGCCCGCGTTCCGTCAGCACCTCATACACCCGCAATCCCAGCGGAGAAACCTTTACCGCTCCCGAAGTCGACGGCGGCAGCTTCCACGCCTTGTCCCCGCGCATCGTGAAGATGTAGCTGAACACCTGCGCGCTCACCACAAAATCCGGGCTGTCTCCCGGCACGTTCATTAGGTTCAGCGGCAGCGCAAGACCCTCACCCACCAGCCGCGACACCAGCCCGCGCGCAACCTCAGTCTCGGCCATCGAAGGCGCAGCGTTGGCCGCTCCCAGCGTAGCCTCCACCAGCGAAGGCGCCGGCACCGGCAACTGCTGTGCACGAGGAGCAAACAGCACCAGCCCGCGCTCATTGATCCAGTCGCGAGCGGCCTCCAGCGTCAGGATCGGCTCGCCCGTCTGTTTCCATGCCGTCGCTCGTGCAGCACCAAGCTGCGTCTCGTCTAATTCCGTTGTTGAACTCAAAAGTGCCCCTATCTTGTGTTGCTGTGCCAGCCATGCGCACAGCTCCCGATCAGCCACGCAGAGGATAATCCTCAGTTCGCAGCTATGTCATCGGGGGAATCCTGTGATGTTCGGGCTCGCTTACGCACTAGAGCCGGTTACCTGCTCCAGCTAAATGCGCTGAAACGCCCGTTGGATGTCTCTTAGAGAATACCGCAATGCGATCGGTCTGCCGTGCGGACAGCTCATCGGATGCTCAGTTTTTCCCAATTCCGCCAACAACCAGTCCATCTTTGCCGGCTCCAGCTGCATATTCACCTTAATCGCCGCATGGCACGCAATCGACGCCGCAATCCGAGTCCGGCGCAGCTCCTCATTCTCCACCTGCGCGGATTTCTCCGTCACCCCCAGCACTTCCTCCAGCACCCGTTCCAGCTCCTTGCCCTCCAGACCCACCGGAGTCGCCTTCACCGCCAGCGTCCGCGGCCCAAATGGCTCAGCCTCAAACCCATTCCGCTCCAACTCCTCGGCAATCGCCGCAAACGTCACCATCTGCTCCGGCAGCAACTCGATCAGCACCGGCATCAACAGCCGCTGCCGCTGCACCGCCTCCACCTTCCGCTCGCGCAGAATCTTCTCAAACAGCACCCGCTCATGCGCCACATGCTGATCCACAATCCACAATCCCTCTTCATTCGTCGCCAGAATAAACGAGTCCCGCAACTGCCCCAGCGGCCGCAGCGAAGCCAGCGAATTCAGCGTCCCCTGCTCCTCCCCGCCACCA
>JAJYCQ010000017.1 GCA_021778315.1 Acidobacteriota bacterium
CGAAGATGGGGCACCCGGGTCCTGCGCGGAGGGCGGGCGCGGGTTGGGTGTGGTAATGACTTTCGAGGATGAGGCTGACGTGGGTGTGGTGGTTGGAGTGGAGGTGGGTTTGGTGCCTAGCTGGCTGAGGAGTTCTTCGATGGGGACGAGGCGCTGGACGTGGACTAGTTTGAGGAGGCCTAGTTCCAAGTGGAAGCGCTGCTCCTGGCGGTAGCCTAGCTCGTCGAAGGTGCGGAGGACGATGGAGAGGAAGCGGGAGAGTTCTTCTTCGGTGAAGAGGGAGGCGGAACGGGCGGCGCGGTTGCGCTCCTCGGGGGAGATCTGGAGGAGGTCGGCGGCGATGCCGGTGGCGTCGGTGTTGGGGGCGAGATTCGTGACCTTGGCGACGATGGTGTTGCGGAGGTAGCGGACGAACTGGCGGGCGAGTTGCGGTGCTCCGTTGCCCGCGTCGAGGAGGCGGCCGGTGATGGAGAGGACGTCGGCGGAGTTGTTGGCGTGGACGGCTTCGAGGATCTGCTCGTAGACGACGTTCGAGACCGAGCCCATGAGCTCGCGGACTTGCGTGATCTCGAGGTGCGGGTGACCGTCGACAGTCGGTGCGGAGGCGATGGCCTGATCCATGATGGAGAGGGCGTCACGCATGGAGCCGTCACCGGCTTCGGCGAGGAGGGTGAGGGTGGCGTCGTCGACCGAGAGCTGTTCTTTGGTGGCGATGAAACGGAGCTGGCCGACGATGTCGTCGAGCTTGACGGCGTGAAAGCTGAAGTGCTGGCAGCGGGAGCGGATCGTTTGCGGAATATCTTCAGGCTGGGTCGTCGCGAACATGAAGACGGCCCACTCGGGCGGCTCTTCGAGGGTCTTGAGGAGAGCGTTCCAGGCGGCGTCGGTGATCTGGTGCGCCTCGTCGAGGATGATGATTTTGTACTTGCTCTTGTTGGTGGGGCGGGTCTGAATTTTGGAGGTGAGGAGGCGTGCGTCGTCGATGCCACGATTGGTGGCGGCGTCAATTTCTTCTACGTCGAAGGAGTGGGACTCCTCGAAGATGGAGTCGTCCTGGCGGGAGGCGGAGGAGATTTCGCGGCAGTTGACACAGACGCGGCAGGGCTCTTCGGTGCGGCGTTCGGGAGAGCCGACGGGGGTGCTGCAGTTGAGGGCGGCGGCGAGGATGCGCGCGATGGTGGTCTTGCCGATGCCGCGGTGGCCGCTGAAGATATAGCCGTGGGCGATGCGGTTTTGCGCGAGCGCGTTGAGCAGGGTGCGGGTGACGTGGTCCTGCCCGATGACGTCGGAGAAGAGCTGGGGGCGGTATTTGCGGGCTAGAACTTGATAGGCCATCGACAGCGTCGATTGTAGCGGGTTGGGGTGTGGGTTTGTGCGGGATTCAGGCTAATGGGCGGATTGGAGACAGTGGGATTGGTGGCGGCAGAACAGCAGATTCCTCCGCTGCGCTGCGGAAGGACAGCCAGAAAAGCAAAGGCAAAGGCCAACGCAAAAGGGCAGAGCAAAGGGCAGAGCAGATTCCTTTGCAGAGCTGCGCTATTTTTTGGATAGACGGGATTTTTTGCGGGCGGCGGAGCGGGCTCGGCGCTTGAGTTCGTCGTCGGAGAACATGGTGCCGCGGCAGTGGGGGGCGTTGCAGTAGCAGTCGGCGTTGTCTTCGTCGGAGTCGTAGAGGTGGTATTCGTAGACGAGCTCTTCGTTGGCGGCGATGTTGCGGATGGCTCGGATGAAGACGCGGCCGTCCTCTTCTTCGGTCTCGCAGTTGGGGGCGCAGGAGTGGTTGAGGAACATGGCGGTGCCGAAGCCGTCGATGACGTCGGTGGTTCCTCCGAAGCCGAAGAGATAGGTGACGGGGCGGTCGGCGTAGCGCTCGTCGGCGAGCTCTTTGGGGATACGGGCGCCGGAGTACTCGAGGACGCGGCGGCCGCGAGGGATGGGGTCGAGGGTGTAGCAGCCGGCGGCGTGGATGGAGGAGGATCGGATGAGGAGACGGGGCGTGGTGAGCTTGGGCGTGCGGGTGCGGCGTGGCATGGGGTGGAGTGTAGCAGAAGTGCAGGGATCAGGGGGTAGGGATTAGGGATTAGGAGGGCGGAGGGGCTATCGCTGGAGGGCGGGGTGTCGTCTAATGGAGGTATGCATTTTGGAGCTGGTGCGGTGACGAGGTTGATTGGGTTGGGTGCGGCGCTTGGGATGCTGCTGGCGGTGGGAGCGGCCGTGGCGCAGGGGAGTTGCACGTTTACGGACGAGAGTGGGAAGACGGTGACGTGGCCGAATTGTCAGCCTCCGGCGGCGGATGCGAAGACTCCTGCGGCGGGTGGTGCTGCTGCGGGTGCTCCTGCTGCGGGTGTGCCTGCGGCGAAGAGTTTTCCTTATCCGGGGGAGAAGCCGAAGGCGGCGGCGGGTGCGGCGGGTGCGGCGGCGGAGCAGGGTGGTGGGGTGCCGAATGCTCCTGCTGTGCCTGCGGCGAAGAGCTTTCCTTATCCTGGGGAGTCGTCTGGTGGCGGAGGGGCTGCTCCGGGGAGTGGGGCTGCGGATGGTGCGTCGACGCCGGCGAATGGGGATGGGTTGCAGGATGCTGGGAGCTCGGGGAGTTCGAGCAGCTCGCGGGCTGAGGGGAGCGATGCGGGGCCGCTGGGCGGGGATGATGATCCGGCGGCGAAGGCTGCGGATGAACGGCGTGCGGAGCGGAGGCGGATGGCGAATGCTCCGCGGCAGACTCCGGACGAGCGCGAGGTTGAGGATTTGAAGGTTGCGGGGTTCTATCAGAATGATGGGAACTATAAGGGCGCGTATGACCGGGCGACTGATGCGGTGTCGATCGCGGAGGATGATGCGCAGGCGCACCTGGCGCTGGCGGATGCTGCGCGGAGGCTGGGGAAGCTGGATGAGGCGGAGAAGCACTATCGGAAGTGCCTGACGCTGGACCCGGTGCCGAAGGTGAGGAATGCGGCGCAGAAGGCGCTGAAGGAGATGCGGGGCGGAGGTTAGGGGATGTAGGGGCGGCGGAGGAAGGCTGGGGTGTCGGTGGGGAGGGCGCGGGGGAGGGGTTTGGTGCGGCCGGGGCTGGCGGTTGGGGTTAGCTTGGGTGTGCGAGTTTGCTTGGCGGGGGCTTTGGGGGCGGGGGTGTCGGGTGCGGTGGCCGCGGCGATGTCTTCTTTGAGGTCTTCTTCTACGTTGAGGTATTTGCGGAGGTAGCGGAGGGGTTCATCGGCGAGGGCCATCTCGCGGAGGTGGTAGCGCCAGGCGTCGCGGCGGGCGGAGCGGCGGATGTAGGAGTTGCGCTCGACGGTCTTGATGGTGCCGTCGGGTGAGGGTCGCTTGAAGGTCTGGGCGGGGACACTGAAGGTGATCTCTTCACCGGCCTTCCAGAAAGCACTGGCGAAGTCGTGGGAGAAGAGGAGAGCGTAGTAGCGGCGTTGCTGGTCGAGTAGAGTGAGGGATGCCTCGGCGCTGATCCAGGGGAGTCCGAGACGAGTGGTGTACCAGCGGCGGAACTCAAAGCCGTTGCTGCGGGCGCGGCCTACTACGATCGTTAGTAGTTCGAGGCGAGTCATAAGGGCAGGGATTAGGGAGCAGGGATTAGGTAGAGCAAAAGCAAGGCGGGCCCTGATGAGTCGTATTCTAATCCCTAATCCCTGTGCCCTAATCCCTGCTCTATTCTCCGTAGTTGGTTTCGTTGCGGATGCGGTTGCGGAGGGCTTCGGACTCCGGGGTGGGGGGGACTGGTGGCACGGGGGCTAGTCTTGCGTGGCGGCGCTGCCACATGCGGAGGAGAAGGACGATGCCGAGGATGCCCAGGATCAGGACGACGAAGGGCATGATCCAGGCTACGTCGTCGAAGCCTCCGCGGAGGGGAGCTGCGAGGACTACGGGGCCGTACTTGGCGGCGAAGACTTTGTAGATGGTGGCGTCGGAGGCTCCGGCGTCCATCTGGGTGTGGAGTTCGGCGATCTCGACCGAAGAGTTAGGGCAGCCGACATGGTTGCACTCGAGGAGGATTTCGGCGCAGCCGCAGGTACACATGAGCTTGTGGCCGACGCGGTCGAAGCGGGTGGAGGGAGTTCCGGCTCCGAGCATGGTGAAGGCGGCGACGAGGATGAGGACGAGCTGGAGGGAGCGCTTATACACGGGGAGCTCCGGGATTGCCGGAAAGGGGATTGTTCGGGAGCGCGCTTCGAGCGAAGCCTGAGGCCGACGCTGCGTCCGGTGGGACGGGGAGCGGTGCTGGGTGCGGGGCGTTCGCCTCGACGCGGCGCGTGGGTGGAAGGAGCGGAGGGATCAAGGCGATGAGGGTGCCGAAGATGACGATGGCGACGCCGACCCAGATCCAGTTGACGAGAGGGTTGATGAAGACCTTGATGATGGGCTTGTCGGTGTCGGGGTTGCGGCCTTCGAAGACGACGTAGAGGTCGTTGGCGAGGGTGGAGTGGATGGCGACGACTGTGGAGGCCTGGGCGTGGTCGGTGTCGGCGAAGTAGATGCGGCGCTCGGGGGTGAGGCGGGTGATCTTTTTGCCGTTGTGGAAGACGTCTAGGAGAGAGTAGTCGGTGTCGAAGTTTGGGGTGGAGTCCTGCGAGTAGGACTGGCAGACGATCTTGTAGCCGTTGAGCTGGATGGAGTCGCCGAAGCCCATCTCGAGTTCTTTGGATTGATTGAAGGCTGCTCCGGCGAGGCCGATGAACATGACGACTACGCCGAAGTGGATGAGATAGCCACCGTAGCGGCGGGTGTTGCGGCGCGTGAGGAGGATGGTGGAAGCGAGGAGATTTTTGCCGGTCTGGGTGCGGACGACGGAGGCTCCGCGGAGGAACTCGGCGGAGATGGCGGTGATGACTCCGGCACCGAGAGCGAAGCAGACGAGGGCGTAGATGCTGGAGGTGGCGTCGTCGTCTGCCCAGGGATGAACTCCGGCGAGCATGAGGACGGCGGCGGTGACGAGGATGGCGATGCAGGGGAGGATGAAGTTGCGGCGGATGGCGCGGAGGGACGTGGAGCGCCAGGCGAGCAGGGGGCCTACTCCTGTGAGGAAGATGAGAAAGAGGCCGATCGGGACGGCGACGCGGTTGTAGAAGGGCGCGTTGAGGGTTGTCTTGGAGCCTTGTACGAACTCAGACAAGACGGGGAAGAGCGTGCCCCAGAGGACGGTGAAGCAGGCGGCGAGAAGGACGAGGTTGTTGAAGAGGAAGGAGCTCTCGCGGGAGACGAGGGATTCGAAGCGGTTCTCGGAACGGAGATGGTCGCGCTGATAGAGGAAGGTGAAGAGGCAGACGGCGAGGGTGATGAGGAGGAAGCCGACGAACCAGTTGCCGATGGAGCTTTGAGCGAAGGCGTGGACGGAGCTGACCAGTCCGGAACGGGTGAGCAGGGTTCCGAGGATGGTGAGCATGAAGGTGATGAAGATGAGCCAGACGTTCCAGATCTTCATCATGCCTCGCTTTTCCTGCATCATGACGGAGTGGAGGAAGGCGGTTCCGGCGAGCCAGGGCATGAGGGAGGCGTTCTCGACGGGGTCCCAGCCCCAGTAGCCTCCCCAGCCGAGGACGGCGTAGGCCCAGTGCATGCCGAGGATGATGCCAATGGAGAGGAAGAGCCAGGTGACCATGGTCCAGCGGCGGGTGATGTGAATCCACTTTTCACCGGGGTAACGCATCATGAGAGCGCCGAGGGCGAAGGCGAAGGGGATGGAGAAGCCGACGTAGCCGAGGTAGAGCATGGGCGGATGAATGACCATCTCGGCGTATTGGAGGAGGGGATTGAGGCCGAAGCCGTCGGCGGGCGCGATGCCTCCGGGGACGAGGGCGAAGGGCTGCGCTACGAAGACGACGAGGACGAGGAAGAAGATCTGGATGGCGGAGAGGATGGTGGAGGCGTAGGCGGTGAGGGTGATGTCGGTCTTCTGGCGGAGGCGGAGGACGAAGCCGTAGGCGGCGAGGAGCCAGGCCCAGAGGAGGAGAGAGCCTTCCTGACCGGACCAGAGGGAGGAGAACTTGTAGTACCAGGGGAGGGAGCGGCTGGTGTGGTGGAGGATGTAGTCGACGGAGAAGTCGTTGGTGAAGGCTGCGTAGATGAGGGCGAAGGCGGCGCAGGAGACAGCGATGAAGCTGGCGATGCCGGCGCGGCGAGCAGTCTCACGGATTCGTTCGGGGGCGATCGCAAGGACGCGGCCATGGGCCATCGCCCAGAGGGAGAGCGTTCCGAACAGGAGCGAATAGATGCAAAGCCCCAGGGCGAGAACGAGAGAGATACTGCCAAAAAACGGCATGGGATGAGACATTCGCGGGCACGTCCTTCGACTTCCATTCTCTCAGAATCGGAAGGTGCGTGGAGAGGGTTCGCGAAATGAGGTGGGATGTTTTGCGGTTCTGGATGAAATTTAAACGCAACACATATGACTGGAATCACAGACAGCAGAGGGATCAGATGTTTGCAGAGGTGCGGGACTCGATGAGGGAGTGGACGCTGGAGAGGAGGAGATCGGGGAGGAGGGGTTTGAGGCGGAAGTCGACGTCGAGGCCGTGGTATTCGTCTTCGGCTTCGGCCATGCCGCTGATGACGAGGACGGGGAGGTTGGGGGAGAAGGTGCGGAGAGCTCGGACGAAGTCGGAGCCGTTCATGCCGGGCATGAGGTGGTCGGTGAGGACGAGGCTGATGGGGGCGGGGAATTCGTTGTTGCGGAGTTGTTCGAGGGCTCGCTCGGGGCTGAGGACGGCGATGACGAAGTAGCCGGCACGCTTGAGGATGGTTTGACGGGTGGCGGCCTGGATGGCGTTGTCGTCAATAAGGAGGAGGGTGGGTGGCATTGGATCCTGAGACGAGAGGTCTGGGGTTGGTCCCGAGTTGCGTGAAGCGTTGAGCTGCCCGTGTTCGTGACGGATGGGCGTGGCTATCGTATGCATGATTACAGTACGATGCGGGATCGAATTTAAAGGGTGCCTGCTACGGAGGGGTGCGGAGAGCGCTATTGCGTGTGTTGGTTCCATGAGGGTGAGGGAATGTTCAGGAAAACTGAAGCACTTGTTCACAGAGGGTTTACGGGGCTTGCTGAGATAATGGGAGCATGGCACGCCGCGTCATTAAGCAATACGAATTTCTACGTAAGATCGGGTCGGGTGGGAGCGGCGTGGTGTTCCTGGCCAACGACACGCTGTTGCAGCGGCCGGTGGTGCTGAAGCTGTTGAAGCGGGGGTCGCAGACTCCGGAGCAGGTGCGGGCGACGCAGTTGCGGGAAGCGAGGCTGGCATCGGCGATCGATCATCCGAATGTCTGCGCGATCTATGAAGTAGGCGAGACGGCGCCGGGTGAGCCGGACGATGAAGCGTACATTGTGATGCAGTACATTCCGGGCAAGAGCCTGGACAAGGTGATTGCGGAGGGGCCGGCGAGCGCGCAACTGGTGCTGTCGAGCGGGATGCAGATTGCGGACGGTCTGTCGGCGGCGCATAACCTGGGGATCTTCCATCGGGATCTGAAGCCGGCGAACGTGATGCTGACCGATGGCGGGCTGATCAAGATTCTGGACTTTGGATTGGCTCGGCAGTTGAAGCGGGAGAATATTGATTTTGATCCGTCGCTGACGACGCAGCCGGTGACTCCGGCGGTGGCGGGAGCGACGTATACGGCTCGCGGCGGAACGATTGCGTATATGGCTCCGGAGCAGTTTGTGACGGGGCAGAGCAGCGTGCAGAGCGATATCTTTGCGCTGGGATTGATTTTGTACGAGATGGTGAGTGGGCGGCATCCGTTTCATAGGGCGGACGGGCAGGACCTACAGAGTATTCGGGCTATCCAGTATGCGGCGCCTCCGTCGTTGCGGGAGATTGTTCCGGACCTTCCGGTGGAGCTGGAGAGCGTGATTCTGCGTTGCCTGGAGAAGCAACCGTCGGAACGGTATGCGTCGGCGGCGGATGTGCGCGAGGGGTTGAAGACGATCGTGAAGGCGCTGCAACTGGACTCGATGCTGATGCCGGGTGAGGGCGCGATCAATATGCCGGCGCAGCAGCGGCTGGATATGGAGACTCCGGAGGAAGAGAAGCGGTCGACGGGGATCCTGTCGATGCTGGCGGAGAGGTTTCGCGATAGTACGGCGGTGACGCAATCGAAGGGGCCGAATATTGTGGTGCTGCCGTTTGTGAACCTGGGGTCGAGCGATTCGAAACACTTTTACGGGTTTGCGTTGGCGGACGCTTTGGCGGCGAGATTGGCGAAGGTTCCGTCGCTGATTGTGCGGCCTTCGAGCGCGTTGATGGATGTGCCGACACGGCAGCTTGATCCGTTGAGTGTGGGACGGAAGCTGATGGTGGACTTTGTGCTGGCGGGAAGTTTTCTGCGGTCGGAGAAGGGGTTTGACCTGAATTGGCAGCTGCTGGATGTTGCTGGGCAGAGTGTGCGGACGGGTGGAGCGATCAGTGTGGCGAGCTTCGACCTGATCGCGGTGCAGACGGAGATCTGCGATGAGGTGTTTGGAGAGCTGAACGGGTTTGGCGGGCTGCAGGTGGGGGTTCCGGGAACGGCGACGGAGGCTTCGCTGGGCAATGATGTGTCGGAGGAGTATTTGCAGGCGCGGGCGCTGCTGTCGTCGTTTATGTCGAGGACGGGGAGCAGGGATGAACTGGACCGGGCGAGGGAGTTGTTTGAGCGGGTGGTGAAGAGGGATGCGGCGTATGCTCCGGGGTGGTCGGGGCTGGGGATTACGCAGCTGCAGTATGCGAGGCATGGGCTGGGCGGGCAGATGCACGTGCTGGAGGCTCGGAGGTCGTTCGATAAGGCGCTGGAGCGAGAGCCGACTTCGGTGGAGGCGAACTTATATCGGGTGTACATGCTGCTGAGCCGTGGTGAAAAGGAGAGCGCTCGGCATGGCATTGAGCGGCTGCTGCAGCAGGCGGCGAATGACTGGAATGTGCATTTGGTGGCGGGGCTTACGCTGCGGATCGATGGTCTGTATGAAGAGGCGCTGAACCAGTTCAATATTTCGCTGCGGCTGAATCCTTCGAATGCAGCGGTGATTTATAACCACCGGGCGAGGGTGTATCAGTATCAAAATCAGCTGGAGCTGGCGAGCGACGAGATTGAGAAGGGGCTGACGCTGGAGCCGAGGCAGCCGCTGCTGCGGATCTCGAAGGGGTACCAGCAGATGCGGGAAGGGCAGCTGGCACAGGCGATTGAGACACTGGAGCAGGTGACTCGCGATGATGCGTCGCTGCGGATTGTGTTTCCTACGATTGCGATGTGCTACGTGCAACTCGGCGACCGGAAGCGGGCTGCGGAGTTTGTGCTGGAAGAGACTCTAGCTGCGGCGGAGGCCGATAGCGAGATGGCGTACCGGCTGGCTACGTACTTTGCGGTGGAAGGCGATTCGTCCGAGGCGCTGCATTGGCTGAGACGCGCGATCTATCTGGGGAATGAGAACTATCCGTGGTTCAGCAAGAATCCGGCGTGGCGGGGGATGGTGGAGAATCCTGACTTTCAGAGGATTCTGGAGGATCTGAAGAAGAGCTTCAAGAGGAATCAGAAGAACTGGAAGAGGCTGCTGGCGCAGGTGATGTAGGGGAGAGAGTAGAGAGTAAGGAGTAGAGAAAGGCAATAGCAAACAACAAGGCCCTCGTGGATCGAGGGCCTTGTTGTTTGAGGTGTTGGGGGAGGGGTTAGTGTGTGGTGGGGTTGATTTGCAGAGGGGTGTTGAGGGTGAAGACGATGTTGGTTCCGGTGGGGAGCTCCTGCTGGCGGTCGTGCTTGAGCCACCAGACTCCGGCGACTCCGGCACCTACGCCGAGGCCGACGACGGCTCCTACTCCTCCTCCGATGACGGCTCCTGCTACGACGGCGCTGGCGGTGGTGAAGCCGACGGCGGCGGCGGTGGTTCCGGGGTGAACGTTGCCGACGATGGTTCCTTCGCCGTTGACGTGGGAGTCGTTGAAGTTGTCGAGGTCGGTGACGTCGGCGTTGAGTTTGTAGGTGGTGCCGTCGGGGAGGCTGACGCTGTCGGGCTGAAGACGAATGGCGGAGGGGCCGGAGATGCGGCGGCCGCCGTGGATCTGGGTGATGCGGCCGTAGACGATGCTTCCGGCGGGGAGGAAGACGACTCCGTTACGGGCGATGTCGGTGGAGAGTGCGGCGGTGAAGCGGGTTCCGGCGGGGGTGGTTCTGGTGGAGATGGGTTGCTGGATAGTGGCCCTGATATGGGTGCCGATGGGGAGGTCGTTGGGGCCGAGGGGGACGTTGACGACGACTCCGCTGTTGATGTCGTCGGTGACGTTGAGGGAGGGGTCAGCTGTGACCGCGGCGGTCTGGATGGGGGCCGGTGTGGTGTGTTGATAGAGGACGGGCGCGGGTGGTGGCGTGGTCGTGATGGGGGTGGCTGCGATGGGGGTGGACGGCGAGGGCTTGACGTAGTGCGTACCGTCGACTGGAACGGTGGGCTTGGTGTCGTCGAGTTCTTCGGGATGCGAGGTTCCGGTCATCTGGGCGTGGAGCTTGGCGGCCGGCAGGAGGACGAGCGCTGCGGCGAGCGGGATGGAGAGGTTCAACTTCATAGAGGGCATCTCCCAGAGGCGTGTTAGCGCCTAAGTTAAGGATAGGCCTGGTGGGGGTGGGCGTGCGGGGTTCGTGGGGTGCGGCATCCTTGCGGTTAATAGGTGGGTGGGGTGAGAGTAAGTGCAAGGGCAACAGCAACAGCAACGGCCAATACAGTGGTCCTTCGCTTCGCTCTAGGATGACGGGATTTTGGGTGGGATGGAGTGAGAGCAACGGCAAGAGCAAGTGCGAGAAGCAGATTCCCTTCGGGAATGACAGAAAGAAAGGCAAGGGCAACTGCAACGCCAACCGTAACTGCAAGGCCAACTGCAACTACCAATACGGGGGTCCTTCCCCTTACAGGGTCGAGGATGACGGCGAAAAACTTGCAGCGACAACGGCAACGGCAACGACAGCGACAACGGCAACGACAGCGACAAGGGCAACGGCAACGACAAGGGCAAATGCAAGGACAAGGTAGCAGGGTTATTTGCGAGGGGGATCTGCGACGATTTGTTCGTAGTAGCGCTCGTAGAGGGGGATGATGCGGGAGGCGCAGAAGTGGTCCTGGGCGGTGCGGCGGGCGGCCCTGGAGAAGGTCTCGAGGAGGGCTGGGTCGCTGAGGATGGAGATGGCTCCGGCGGCCATGCCGTCGACGTCGCCGACTTCGTAGAGGAGGCCGTTGTTGCCGGAGTCGATGAGTTCGGGGACACCTCCGACGCGGGTGGCGACGGCGGGGACGCAGCAGGCCATGGCTTCGAGGGCGGCGAGGCCGAAGGACTCGAGCTGGCTGGGCATGAGCATGAGGTCGGAGAGTGCGAGGAGTTCGTTGACGTTTTCCTGCTTGCCGACGAAGTCGACGCGGTCGGCGATGCCGAGGCGCATGGAGAGGAACTCGGCGGCGGAGCGGTCGGGGCCGTCGCCGATGAGGAGGAGGCGGGCGGGGAGAGCTTTCTGGACGCGGGCGAAGACTTCGATGACGTCGAGGACACGCTTGACGGGGCGGAAGTTGGAGAGGTGGACGAGGAGGCGCTCGTTGGGCTTGGCGAAGCGGGGACGCTGCTGTGCGACGAGGGCGGGGTCGCGGAGATAGAAGTCGCAGTTGACGAAGTTGCGGATGACCTCGATGTCGCGGGTGATGCCGAGGTTTTCGCGGGTCTGGTCGCGGAGGTAGGAAGAGATGGCGGTGACGCCGTCGGATTCGTCGATGCCGAAACGGGTGATTGGGAGATAGGAGCGGTCGAGGCCGACGAGGGTGATGTCGGTGCCGTGAAGGGTGGTGATGAAGGGGAGATGACGGCCGCGAGCGGCTAGCATCTGGCGCGCGAGCAGGGCGCTGACGCTGTGGGGGATGGCGTAGTGGACGTGGAGGAGATCGAGGGAGTGGAACTCGGCTACTTCGGCCATGCGGGTGGCGAGGGCGAGATCGTAGGGGGGGTACTCGAAGAGCGGATAGTTGGAGACCGGGACCTCGTGGTAGCGGATGTTGGCCTCGCGGCCGGTGAGGCGGAAGGGCTGGGAGTAGGTGATGAAGTGGATCTCGTGGCCGCGTGCTGCGAGCTCGATGCCGAGCTCGGTGGCGACGACGCCGGAGCCTCCGTAGGTGGGGTAACAGGTGATGCCGATCTTCATGGCTCGCTTCGCTCGCAGGGATTAGGGGTTAGGGATTAGGTTCGGTGAGGTCTTGGGCGGTTGGAATTTGTAGGTTCTTGTAGTTGATGAGTTGGAGGGCGATTGGGTTCGGGGATTGTTGGGAGAAGGCGGTTAGGAGGGCAGAGCGTTCGATCTCGCGGGTGTGGCGGAGGCGGGTGATGATGGCGTCAAGGTCGGAGTCGTTGTAGCCGGGGTGGCAGACTAGCTCCCAGACGCCGCCCGGCATGGCGTTGAGGATTGAGGCGAGGGAGGCGGGGTTGAGATGGCCGGTGGCGGAGATGCCTAGCGAGCCGTCGGTGGTGTGGACGGTTCCGGATTGGATTTGGGGGAGGGCGAGGAAGCGGGGGCGGAGGTGGTGGATGAGGCGGAGTTGGGCGCGGCGGAGGATCGGGCTCTTGCCGAGGGCGATGCTCCAGCCTGGCTCGAAGGGGTTGCGGATGGCGAGGACGCCGGTGCGCTCGGCGACGGCGAGGAGAGGATGGGCGACGCGGGGAAAGATGTGGGTGTGCTTGTGGGTGTCGAGGTGGGAGACGGTGATGCCGTGATGCTGGAGGTGCTGGATTTGGGCGAGGGCTTCGCGGGCGATGTCGGCTTCGGCGATGCGGTGGAGGAGGAGATCGCGGACGAAGTGGGTGAGTTTGGGGCGGAAGGTTTTGCGGTCGGGGCCGAGGAGTGTGGGGATGGTTTCAGGTGGTGAGATGGGCGTGCCGTCGGTGAGGACGATGTGGCAGCCAACGCCGAGGGTGGGGTGGGCGTGGGCGATGCGGACGGCGTCGTGGAATGCGGGGCCGCTGGCCATGAGGGTGGCGGAGGTGAGGGCGTGGGCGGCGTGGAGTTCGGCGATGGCGCGATTGATGCCGGGGGTGAGGCCGAAGTCGTCGGCGTTGAGGATGAGGCGCGCGGGCATCAGATGATTGTAGGTTGTTGGGATTGCAGGGGGGAGGCGGAGAGATCAGGACGTTTCGATGACGGCGTTGGGGCGCTGGGCGTAGTCGGCCCAGGATCCGTCGTAGAGGGTGATGTCTTTGGCTCCGGCGAGCTCGAGGCCGAGGGCGACGACGGCGGCGGTGACTCCGGAGCCGCAGGTGGTGGTGAGAGGGCGGTCGAGATCGATGGATTTTGTGGCGAAGAGTTCGCGGAGGGCTGTGGGAGATTTGAGGCGGCCGTGCTCGACGAGGTCGGTGAAGGGAACGCTGGTGGCTCCGGGCATGTGGCCGGAGGGCAGGCCGGGGCGTGGCTCGGGCGCTGTGCCCTGGAAGCGAGCGGCAGAGCGGGCGTCGAGGATCTGCGCGCGGTCGGCGATGAGTTGTTGGATGTCGGCGAAATCTTTGACGGAGGAGGCGTTGAAGTTGGGATGGAAGGCTGCGGGTGCGCGGTGGACTTCGCCGGATTGCGTGGGGAGATTGGCTTCGAGCCAGGAGGTGAGGCCGCCGTCGAGGAGAAGGACGTTGGGAGCTCCGAAGGTGTGGAGCATCCAGCGGGCTCGGGGAGCGGAGAAGACTCCGGCCTGCTCGTAGACGACGATGGTCATGGCGTCGCCGATGCCGAGGGTGGACATGCTGGCGGCAAAGACGCCGGGGCGGGGAAGCATGTGGGGGAGCGGTGTGGCGGGGTCTGAGAGAGCTTCGATGTCGAAGAAGACGGCGCCGGGGATGTGGCGGGCGAGATAGCGGGCGCGGGTGTCGACGGGGGGAGTTACGCCTACGGGTGGGAGAGTGGCGTCGAGGACGATGAGGTTGGGGTCGTCGAGATGAGCGGCGAGCCACGTGCACGAGACGAGAGGAGACATAAGGGAAGTGGCGGGTCGAGCTTTGGGGTGAAGGCGTTCCGTGTCTGGTGTAAGTGGTGGGCAGAGACGTTGCTGAGCGTTGGTTCGGAAGCGTTGCTTGTCCAAGTAAGTGGTGGGCAGAGAGGGACTCGAACCCCCGACATCCTGCTTGTAAGGCAGGCGCTCTAACCAACTGAGCTATCCGCCCACTTTGGGCACGAGCTCTAGTGTAGGCGATTGGAGTGATCGGGGCAATAATTTGAAAGGGGCAGGGTCGCGCGAGGTGGTTTTGCGGTGGGATGGTAAGGACGAATAGACATGAACAGCATGTCATGTGGGGCTGGGGATTCGTTCCATAGAATCAAGGATGGAATGTCAACGTGTTGCGGCTGTTACGGGTCTGGGCGATTGTGGCTCGGCGGGGGCATGTTGGCTTGATACGGGTGCGCTCGATCGGTTTGGCTGATGTTGGGCCAGCGGCAGGGCAGAGTTTTTTTGATGGTTGATAGGCGGATGATTGATGGGTAATTTCGGATTTGGGTCGTGGCGTTCCGCGACTTGTGTGGTTTGTTTTTTGGTGAGTGGATGGTGCGTTGGGCAAGAGAGCTCGAGCGTGGCTGGGCAGCCGGGCCAGGGAATGATGGCACACACGGCGGTGTTGGATACGGCGTCGTTGGGTGTGGCTTCGGGAGCGGCGGAGTCAGGACCAGCGCAGAGTTCGTCAGCGCAGACGACTTCATCGCAGACGGCTCCGTCAGCGCCGGCAGCACCGATACAGGGGGCGCCGCTGCAGAGTTCGCCGGGTCCGCTGCCGAATGCTCCGACTCCTCCTCCACCGGTGTCGATGGACGAGAAGCAGCCAAAGCGGATTATGGGAATTATGCCGAACTTCCGGACGGTGACTGCTGGCGAGACGGTGCCGGAGGAGAGCTTCCGAGGGAAGTTCTGGACGTCGACGCAGGATAACTTTGACTACACGGCGCTGTTCTTTGCGGGGTTCATCGCGGCAGACTCATTTTTGTCAAAGTCGACACCGGAGTTTCACCAGGGGGCGGCGGGGTTTGCGCGGTATTACTGGCACTCGGTGGCGGACCAGTCGGTGGAGAATTATTTTGTGGAGCTGATTGTTCCTGCGATGACGCACGAGGATTCGCGGTATTACGCGTTGGGCAAGGAGGGTGGAGGGTTCTGGAAGCGTACAGGCTACTCGTTGAGCCGCGTGGTGGTGACGAAGAAAGATGCGGGAGGAGCGACGTTCAACATTTCGGAGATCGCCGGATCAGCGGCAGCGGTGACGGTATCGAATTTTTATTATCCGAGCGTTGAGCGAACGGCTGCGAACGGGGTTCGCAGTTGGGGGCTGGACATTACCTACGATGCGGTGACGTTTATGTTCCACGAGTTCTGGCCGGACATCAGCCACGCGGTATTCGGGAAGAAGGTGCATGGGGCGCCGTTGAAGCCTTAGGGACAGCAACAGCAGCTGCAACCGCAAAGACCAATACGGGGGGCCTTCCCCTTACAGGGTCAAGGATGACGGCGAAAAACTTGGAACGGCAAGAGCAACTGCCAATGCAGGGGCCTCTCGGCTGTGTCTCGCGTGGGGCCGCGAGACTCCGGTCGGGATGACGGTGTTTGGGGGGCTCCAGGATTGGGCTTAGGCTTGCTGTTGCTTAGGCTTCGTGATTGCTTCGGCTTGTTGCGGATCGTTAGGCTTCCTGGTTGCTGAAGGTGGTGCGGAGGCCTTGACGCTCGTTCCAGGCGAGGCGGAGGCCGCGGGAGAGAGGACCTCTGCCGAGGAGGCGGAAGGCGCCGAGGACGTAACGGGCGAAGATGGGGGCGTGGCCGTCTCCGGGCCAGAGCTGGGAGATGGGACGGATGACTCCGTTGTGGTCTGGGTGGTAGACGCGGTCGTCCCAGTTGCGGGTACCTTCGGGGAAGTCGGGATAGTGGCGAATGACTTCGATGGTGGATTCGAGGATGCGGTACTTCCAAGGCACGGCGTAGGAGGCCATGAAGAGGATGTTGCTGATGCGCTCGTTGCGAATCTCGTGGACGAACTCATCGAAGGTGGTGGCGTTGGTGAGGTTGGTGTTGGCGTTGGGCTGAATGCCGTGACGGTCGCCACCGCTGATGAGGAGCTGTTTCCACTCCTGGGCGAGGGTGTAGACGGCACGATTCTCTGTCCAGCCGCGGAGGCCGTTGAGCTCCATGGCGTGGATGAAGGGGGAGCAGTTGGCCATGAACTCGCGGATGCAGAAGAGATGGCGCTCGGGCCCTACCTTGTTGAGATCCCAGATGGGGTGGTTGAAGACGATGAGCACGTTGGGGATGGTGTGCAGGTCGGAGAGGATCTGGGTGAGGCGGGCGGGAGAGGGTTCGGCGGTGAACTGCGCGAAGAGGGCCATCCACTGCTGGGCGGTAGCGGGAGGGAGGTTGTGAATGCCGAGGTGGAAGACGGAGTCATGGTAGGGCGCGGTCCACTCGACGGAGATGGGAGTGGTGGCGGAGGCGGGGGTGGACCGAAGGAGGAGAGGCGCTTCGATGTCGTCGTGATCGGTGATGGAGACGAGCGCGGGGAGTTGCAGGGTGTCTTCAATCTGGCGGCGTTCGAGATCGAAGGCGAGGTGCGGGGGAAGAGGCGGGGTCCAGTAGCTGGCCTTGTAGTTGAGCTCGAAGCCGAGGTCGCGGCAGTAGCGCTCGCGGTTGGCGAAGATGGGACGGAGGATCTCGTATTCGCTGCCCATGTCGGCGAGGAAGTCGAGGGTTTCCTTGGAGAGGCATGTGTGGCTGTGAAGAGAGACTCCGGAGTTGAAGCCTCGTGAGGTGTCGCGCTTGCGCCAGGAGTAGGAGATGCTTAGTTTTGGCATGGTTGGTAGCGTGCTGGTATTGAGACGGATGGAACGTGACAACGTGTGACTTGTGCGTGGGGGATAGACGGTATGCTTAAGCGTACTTCCTTTGCAGCGGATCCGTTTCTCAAAATGGAAGGCATAGGCCTTCTGGACGATGGGCTATGCACTTTGGCGTGAACTCCCATAGTAGTAGACGAAGTTAAGACGAATGGTAGTACGGCCGCAGCATGACTCTTTGTTCATTTTGTTGAGAAAGAGGGTGGGTGGTTGGCGGGAGTCAACTGCGGGTAGGAGAAGAGGTTAGGCTCCTATAGAGGAAGTAGAGGTAGAGCTGAGAGTTTTGTGGCTGGAACATGGGAAAGGTACGAATGAAGATTGCACTGATGACGGAGCCGTTTTTACCAAAAATTGACGGAATCGTCACGATGCTGACGAAGACGGTGGAGTGCCTGCGGCGGAGGGGGGATGAGGTGCTGATCTTTGCTCCGAGCGGGGGGCCGAAGGAGTTGTACGGGGCGGAGGTGGTGGGGCTGCCGTCGGCGCGATTTCCGCTGTATCCGGAGCTGCGGCTGGCGCTTCCGCGGGCGTCGATGCGGCCGAAGCTGGAGGCGTTCAAGCCGGACATTATGCACCTGTTTGAGCCGGCGCTGCTGGGGATTGGGGGGATGTATTACAGCCAGGTTCTGGATATACCTCTGGTGATTTCGAGCCATACGAATCTGCCGTTGTATCTGCGGTATTACAAGCTGGGAGTGCTGGAACGGCTGACGTGGATGCTGATGCGGGAGAGGCATTGGCGGGCGAATTTGAATCTTTGTACGTCGACGGTGACGCTGCAGGATCTTCGGGAGCATGGGATCAAGGACCTGGCGTTGTGGGAGCGGGCGGTGGATTCGACGCTGTTTGCTCCGGGTGCGCGGTCGGAGGAGGCTCGCGGGAGGTTGAGCGGTGGAGAGCCGGAGAAGCCGCTGCTGCTGTATGTGGGGAGGCTGTCGGCGGAGAAGGAGGTTTCGAGGCTGCGCGATGTGCTGGCGGCATTGCCGGGGGCTCGTTTGGCGATAGTGGGCGATGGGCCGGTGAGGCAGGAGCTGGAACGGCATTTCAAGGGGACGGCGACGGTGTTCATGGGGTATCTGCGAGGGGAGGAACTGGCGAAGGCGTATGCTTCGGCGGACTTGTTTGTGCTGCCTTCGAAGACGGAGACGCTGGGGCTGGTGCTGCTGGAGTCGATGGCTGCGGGGTGTCCGGTGGTGGCTTGCCGGGCAGGTGGGGTACCGGATGCGGTGCAGGATGGGGTGACGGGGTTTCTGTTTGAGCCAGGAGATCCGGACGGGCTGGTGAAGACGGTTCAGCGGGCGCTGAAGGACAGGAACGAGTTGGAGGCGGTGAGCCTGAGGGCGCGGCAGGATGTGGAGCTGCATAGCTGGGAGGGTGCGACGGATCAGCTGCGAGCGATGTATGCGGAGACCATTGAGCATTGGGCTCCGAAGCGGAGGGGCAAGCCCGAGGGTGTGGTGAAGCGTATGGCTTGCAGCGCTACGATGGCGGCGCTGCGGACGTTGCTGCCCTGAGGCAGTGGGCTTTGGGAGTTTTCTGATTCAAGAATTTTTGAACGAGTCCGGGGATTCCCTCGGCGGCCGCATGGAGATGGCGGAGTTAGGGAGGGACTCGAGTGCCTCCCTTTCAAGGCGAAGTGTCGGCTAGTGGGCTGGTGACGGGGAGACGAGCTGGAGAGAGGCTCTGGCTCGTCTGGTTTGCTCGCTGGTTTTCTAGCGGGCGAGTCTGGAGGCGGTTCGCAGCAGCGATCACGAGAACCAGGTGAGGCTGTGTTCGACGGCCATCTCGGTGGCGAGAAGTTGGATTCCGGAGTTGTAGGTCGGGTAGGGATGGATGATGCTGGCTAGATCGCTGACCTTGAGATTGTGCTGCATGGCCATGACGATTTCCATGATGGCTTCTCCGGCGCGGTGGCCGACGATGGTGGCGCCGAGGATCGTGCCGGACGCGGTGGCGATGATCTTGAGGAGGCCATCGCAGTCGTTGTCGCAGACGGCGCGGTCGATGCGCGTGATGGGCCAGGTGGAAACGACGGGGTTGCGATTGGCGGCGAGCGCTTGTGCGAAGGTGAGGCCAACCTGCGCTACCTCGGGATCGGTGAAGGTGATTCTCGGCATCACCGGGGAGAAGCCGGAGTTGCTGCCGGGTAAGAGAGCGTTGCGTGCGGCCTGGAAGCCCTGCCATCCAGCGAGGTGCGAGAATTGTTCGCCGCCGAGGACATCGCCCGCAGCGTAGATGGTGCTGGTGGATGTCTGGAGACGGTCGTTGACCTCGATTCCTTTGACGGAGTATTTGACTCCGGCGGCTTCGAGGTTGAGGCCGTCGAGGGTGGGTCTGCGACCTGCGGCTACGAGCAAGAGATCACATTCCACTCGCTGCCCGACGGAGTGGACGGCGACACGGTGGCCGGATCGTTCCACGGAGAGGGCTCGCGCGGGAACGAGATGAAGGCCCTCGCGTTCGAATACGCGGGCGATGATTTCGGAGGCATCGGGCTCCTCTTTTGGAAGGAGGCGTTCGGCAAAGATTGTGACCTGCGTGCCGAGGCGCTGATAGGCCTGCGCGATTTCGAGGCCGACGGGGCCTCCGCCGATGACCACCATCGCTGCGGGGAGATGGTCATTCTCGAAGATCTGGCGGTAGGTCGAGTACGGGACTTCGCTGAGCCCTGAGAGGGATGGGATCAGCGGCTCTGCTCCGGTTGCGATGAGGATTTTTTTTGCGGAGATGCGTTGAGTGCCGACCGTCAGGGTGTGTGGATCGACAAAGCTGGCGGGGCCGAGAAGGATGTCCATGCCTTTTTGCTGAAGGGCTTCGGGAGTGGTGCCGTGATAGATCTGGCGGATGGTGGAGCGGAGATATTCGCGGACCTGAAGCATGTCCACGACCGGGGGCTGGGATTGGATGCCGAGGGTGGACGAGGTGCGGAGTTGATGCGCGACGCGGGCGACCTTGACGAGGGATTTGCTGGGAACGCAGCCCGACCAGGTGCAGTCTCCGCCGATGCGGTCTCTTTCGATCATGACGACGCGGGCGCCGAGTTTGACGGCGAAGTCGGCTGCGATGAGTCCTACTGAACCAGCGCCGAGAATGGCGAGATCATACATTTCCGTGCTCATGGGTCAGACTCCTATGTCTTGAGGATTCGGGCTGGGAATCCAGTGAAGGAAGATCAGCGCAAGGATTGCGACGAGGACGGTTCCGTAGAGGAGGCCGTCGATTGCGTAGCGCTGGCCGAGTACCCCAGCGAGGAGTGAGCCGATGATGGCACCGACGCTGAGGAGAACAGAGTAGAGGCCCATCGCCGCACCTCGTCCTGACTGGATGGGAAGCGTGCCGGCTAGCCACGCGAGGGCGGCGGGCGTGAATCCGCTCTCCACCATGATCAGCAATGCGATGAAGACACCGAGGGTCCAGCGTACTTGTGAGGGCTGATGGGCGGAGTGGTTGAGCAGGTAAAATCCTGCGCAGACTGGAAGCATGGCGCCCAGCGTGATCCTCATGGCAGTCTTAAGACGGATGTGGGGCAGGATGAAACTCCATGCAGTGACGCCTAGTCCAAAGACGATGGCGTATCCGAGGAGCAGCCAACCTACGCTGGCTGGAGTTGAAGCGTAAATTCCTGCCAGGTACTGGGATTTGCTGGAGCGCTCCGTGAGAAGAAACGGAAGAGTTGGCCCAAGCCAAAGGCCTACAACCGAGTTGACGCAGAGCCAGACGGGCGCGAGATGACGGATGGAAGGGAGGCGCAAGACCTGCTTGAGATCGTCGAGTGGATTCACGAGATGTCGAACTGTCCTGCCGGAGATGTTGATGAAGAGAGTCACGGCGCAGAGCATGTAGACAATGGCGACGATAGCAAACGCGCCAGCGTGGAGAATGCGAAAGAGTTGGCCAGCGACGACACCCCCCAGCGCCAGGCCAGCAAGCAGCGTCAGTTCGAAGTAGCTCATCGCTTTGACGCGAAGGGCTGGACGGCCATCGGTAGCGTCGGTCAGGTATGCGAGTAGGGCTGGCACGATGGCAGCAGCACCGACGCCTTCGAGCAGCCTGCTGAGAAAGAAGATGGATGTTGATCCCGACACCGCAAAGAGAAACACGGCCACGGCGCCGATGATTGCACCAGCCGTCATCAGCAATCGGGGCTGCATGGCGTCCGACGCGAGTCCCATGGGAATTGAGGCGAATAGCTCCGCTGCAAAGGATACGGTGCTGAGGGTTCCTACGAGTCCGGCGCTGAAGTGGGCTCCGTGGTTGCTGAGGCCGGCAAGGTAGAGGCCGATGAGGATGCCGCTGGTTCCGCTTGCGATTCTGAGCAGAGCGTGCGCGGAGATGACCCAGGCGAGATTGGCGCGGGGCCGCGACTCAATGACTGAGTGCAGAGGCGTGGAGAGAGTGCCAGAGCTTGCTGGGGCAGGATCGCGGCTTTGTTGATGGTGAATCTGCAAGGACAAGGTGACTCGCGGATCGTTCGGTTGGCGATTCTTTTGGCAAACAGCTTATCCAAGGAGGATAGTCCAGCGCCGTGGATGCTGAGGTACACGATGACGAATCATCACAGTTCTACTGAAGACAGGGAGAAGATCCTCCGGAGTTGATCATCCAGCAGCGCCTTCGGTCACGCTTCGTTCTGGCTTCTGAGCAACCAGCAAGGCGTATCCTAACTTATTGTTTCCGATTGCATGCTTCGCTGCCGTAGCAAACTCCCTGGCCTGCTTGATGTCGAGGCCTGGCAGATCAAGCTTCTTCAGCCCGATCATGATGTCGGCGAGTAAGAGCTTGCCCTGAATCTGCTGCACCATTTGCTGAAGGCAGTGGTTGCGGTCGCCACTCGCGATAACAGCGAATCCAGCACCAGCGAGCCACGCGGCGTAGCTCTCAAGAGGCTGGGCATCGCCGATGCAGGCTATCCATGCGAGAAGACCATCCAGTTCCGGCAACGGGTCGGATACCCGCGTCAGATCACTGATGCCAACCCTGCCACTGGCGCGCAGTACTCTCGCAAACTCTGATGCAGCCTTGGCCTTGTTGGGAAAGGTGCAGAAGGCGCACTCGCAAAGAATGGCGTCGAAGCTCGCCGGTTGAAAGGGCAACTGCTCGGCGTCGGCAAGTTGGAACTGAACGCGATCGGTTAGGCCGCGTTTACGGGCCTCGATGTTTGCCTCCGCAACGTTTGATTCGCTCAGATCGACACCGATGACGCGGCAGCGGAACCGTTCTGCGACGGCGAAGGCGCTGGTGCCTTTGCCGGAGGCCACGTCCAGCAGGATTGAGTCAAGAGTGAGATTCAGTATGGCGGCCAACTCGATCGTCAGATCGACGCCGCCAGGATGGAAGCTATCGCCGAGCAGAAAGCGTGCAGCGTCGCTTCCATAGGCCATCGCGCAACACTGCTTCACGTCGGAAGGTGCCTGGTTCGCCGATTCACTCATGAGATATTCCGGTCTCGATAGTGGTAAGTTGCGCTTCCTCTCGCTTACTCATATCGAAGTTCACAGGCTGCGGTACGTAGGGAGTGCCTTCACGTTTGGAGCGACGACGTTCGGGCTCCATTGCGTCCAATTGTGTTCGCGCCTGCTCGCGATAGCCGATGGTGTTGTAGGAACAGAACGGAACCTGCTTGCCTCCGGGGAGGAGAAACTCCTTGCAACATTTCATGAGGTTCTTTTGATTGAAGGTCCACGGGTCCATGAAGTCGGTCAACATGATCATCAGCATGTTCTGTGCGATGTCCCCGACGGTCAGGCTTTCGGGGAGACCGCAGGCCTGGCAGGAGACGGAGAATTGCTCGGCGGATTTCTGCGAGCCGGAGACGGAGGATGAAGACCAGAGGCCTTCAAGCGCCTTCTTGATTTCGAGGCTGAAGTCGGGCATGACGCGATTGGTGATGTAGTCGAGGTACTCGTAGACATTGACGATGCGTGAAAGGGGCGTTACCTGCTCGCCGTCGATGAACGCGTAGGTGACGGAGTTGCAGGTCGGGAAGCAACATGGAACAGGGATGAAATCCGAGACGATGAACTTCTTGTCGGTCTGCTCTTCGATCATCTTGACGATGTCGGGGATGGTGATGCGCTGCATTGGATCGTGTTGCATGTGACGGCCGGCGTGGAAGGCCGGCTGAAAGTTGATGCCGCGTACAGCGGGATGTTTGATGGCAAAGTCGATTATCTTGCCGATCTCATGCTCGTTGACTCCACGCTCAATCGCAGGGACGAGGGTGACGTTTAGGCCAATGGCTGCAAGCCGATCGAGCGCGAGGAGTTTTTCGGCGAGGATATCAGGCTCGCCGCGAATGATGCGATAGGTCTCGGAGTCGAACCCGTCAAACTGGAAGTAGAGCGAGGGACGAACCTCGTTCAACTCCGCGAGGAAGCGATCATCGTGGGCGATGCGCTTGCCGTTGGTGTTGATCATGGTGAACGGAATGCCGCGGTCCTTGGCGGCGCGAACGAAGTCCAGGATCTGCGGGTGAATGGTAGGCTCGCCGCCGGAGAACTGGATGACTTCGGGAGAGCCTTCGGTGCGGATGAAGTCGTCAAGGATCGCCTCCACCTCTTCCATGGTGAGGCTGAAGCCGGGACGGGCCGAGGCAAAGCAGAGGGGGCAGTTCATATTGCAGTTGCTGTTGACCTCGATGATGCCGAGGCAGGCGTGCTGCTGATGATCGGGGCAGAGTCCGCAGTCGAGGGGGCAGCCGTCTTTGATCTCGGACCCGAAGGCGAGAGGAATCGTGCCCGGCTTGTTGTACTTGCTGAAGCTCATGTACATTTCAGCGTCGCCGTAGACGAGCGCCTCAAAGGGGCCGTGGTCTGGGCAGCGCTTCGACATGTACACCTTGTTATCGCGCAAGAGGATCTTGGCGTCGATGACCTTGCGACACTCGGGGCAGATGCTCCGCGTCAGTTCATAGAAGACGTAATCTGCGTCCTTCTTTAGTGGCTTGGATTCGGCGATGAATGTCTGGCCACTCGCTGCAGGATATTCATTCATAACGTTTCAGCCTCTCGTGTGGTTCTACGTGATGGACTCTTCACTCGACAAGTCTGGATGACTGCCGGGAAGAGCGACTCTGAACCAGATGAAGGGAAACAACAGGTTCGGTAACCAACAGAGCCATGCCAGACTCTTGACTACAGACTTCTCCGACAACTGGAGGTCTATCCAGACGTACAGGCCTTTGTATGGACAGATGCCTGGGATGTAATTGCATTTGAAGAAGTCCCCCTCTGATGTGGTGCGCGAGGATGTAACTTTAGCTTCACGTCTTGCGGTCTATGCACAACAGGCGTTGCGGGGATGGGGAAGGTTACAGCCAAAGAGTAGCTGTCGATCCAAGGCGGTCCGATGTGGCTTTCAAGGAACGAATGCAGTCTCTCCTCGTATCCCATGGGCAGTTCGAAGGTTGCCGGGCGTTCTGTCAGTGGGTAGATGAGAGCCAGATTGTAGGGAAGGTGGTATCGAATCGGGTGAGACGGGTGGTGAATCACACCCTCAAATCGCTCGATAAGGCGCTTGTTGCACCCATATCGAACCCAGATTTGATTGTCACTTAGGTCCCATATATTCCGTAAGTCTTTTGGAATGTATGGCGGGGACGACGGGGCTCGAACCCGCGACCTCTGCCGTGACAGTGAGCCTAAGACCCGTAACTTATAGAAACGCCGGGCAATGGGTGGCTCCATTTAGCGCTAATAGGTACACCGAGGAACCGTTATTGTGTCCATGTTGTGCCCTTAAATTTCCGCTCTAAGTCCTTCAGAATGGCTCCGAAACCTCTGCCGTCCTGCGGCATAATTCGCATTTTTCCACCCTCTCCTCTGCCTGAGATGGGCAAAGGTTCCAAAAATGGTAACCGAACAAAAGACGAACAGCCGCCCAAATTTTCTTGCGAAAAGCGAAGAGACAACGAAAAAGGCACAATTGCGCCCTCGTTTTGGTTCTTCCGGCAAACATGGGCACAAAAGGGCACAAATATATGTTTAGCGATATAATAAGTTCCTGGCATATCGTATGGCATATATTCAGGGACAAATCCGAAAAGCCCGTGAATCGAAGGGCCTGACGCAGTCCGACCTCGGCTCTCGTATCGGGCAGCCGCAGAGCGCCGTCTCCCGTATCGAACGCGGAGGCGACCTCCGGGTCTCCACTCTGTTGGAACTGGCCCGCGTCCTGGAGATGGAGCCCGTACTGGTTCCGAAGCACCTTGTCCCCGCTGTACATGCCCTTCTCGGGCACGCCCTGGGGCAGGGCGATGCCCATACGGCAGGCGTAAACAGCATACCGTTGGTAGGTGGAGAGCCGGAAGATGCCGAAGACGACCAGTAACCCCAACCGGCCTTCGGTGCTGGAGGTCCATCTTGGCGAAACCCTGGTGGGAACGCTCACGAACCTGCCGAACGACCAGAATCTCTTCGTCTTCGATTCCGCCTACATCGCTGACAAAGACCGGCCTGTATTGAGCCTCAGCCTCTACGACGCCTACCGCAACCCAGTCCCGAACGTCCGGTCCGTGACGCGCAGATTGCCGCCGTTCTTCTCCAATCTTCTTCCCGAAGGCACTATGCGCCAGTTCATTGCAGAACGCGGCGAAGTGAACGCTCAGCGAGAATTCTTCCTGCTCTGGCTTTTGGGGAATGACCTTCCTGGCGCTGTCACGGTGCGCGATGCGGAGGGCCGTGCCCTGCCCCCGTCAGAAAAAAATCCCACTGTGGCCCGCGCTCGCGCGGGCCGCGATGTACTGCGCTTCTCGCTCGCGGGCGTGCAGTTGAAACTTTCCGCCATCGGCAACCCGCACCGCCAGCTCTCGATTCCAGCCTCCAGCGTTGGCGGACACTGGATCGTCAAGCTCCCCTCTCCGGCGTATCCGGGACTGCCGGAAAACGAATATTCGATGATGGAGTTCGCGCGGTCGGTCGGCATTCAAGTTCCAGAGATCGGCCTGATACCCCTCGACAAGATTCCGGGTGTTCCAGTGCCGTGGCAACAACTCAAAGGAAATGCCTACTACATTCGGCGATTTGACCGTGGTGCCAATAGCAAACGCATCCATATCGAAGACTTCAATCAGCTCTATGGGCAGTTCCCAGAGGCCAAGTACAAGAACTATAGCTACACGAATATGGCCACCGATCTATGGCGTCTAACCGATGAGGTGCAGTTTGCGGAGTTCGTCCGGCGTCTCGTCTTCAATGTGGGCATCGGAAATAATGACATGCACCTGAAGAATTGGTCACTTATCTATCCTGATGGACGGACACCGCAGCTCGCCCCCGCCTATGATTTCGTATCGACCGTGCGATATATCGCCGATGACCGGCTCGCACTCTCGATTGCCAAAGAAAAGGCCCCTACAGGATTCAATATGGAATTGCTGGAGCGCTTCGCTCGAAAAGCGCAGGTGCCAAGCAAACTGGTACTCGATACCGCCAGCGAAACTGCGGACAAGATGATGAGCCTCTGGCCACAGTTCCAGAAAGAGCTTCCTCTAGATCGAGCCACCCGGCTTCAGATCACGTCGCACATGACAACCATACCGCTTCTACAAGGCAGATAGACCTCTCGGTAATGCTCCCACATCCGTGGTATCTGGTCATCTCTATCGGTTCGGGTATTACATTTCGGAATATCCGAAAGTCATTTCGTTATTGGACACCACGCGGTAAGCAACCTTAGCTTTGCGCCATGCTGACGCCACAGTCAGCGGAGGTGCAAAGATGCTCAGAATCCGCCGTGCAATCCGGTTGGGAAAGCCTCTCAATCGGTCGTCCAATCTCTCCGCCAAACGGCGGGTAAACCCACTCTCAAAGCAAATCCTCCGCCACGCCTTTCATGTGATGGGACCGACGCTCACTGCTCTCCTGTTTGCGGGTGTCGGAAGCGGAGTTGCACACGCCCAGGGAACGATGGACTTCTCCGGGGCAGCTACCCTGATGGCCACGTTCAAAACTTTCTGTATTTATGCGGGTGCTGTCATCTGCTTCGGCGGTCTGATTTTCGCCGGAATCCGCATGATGTCGGGAAGGTTTCAGGACGCTATCCCAGGACTCTTCGGCGCGCTATTCGGTGCTGGAGTGCTCGGCTGGGGAGCCGGATGGATCGGCTCTTTGACCGGGCAGTCGATGTAGGAGGTGACATCGACCATGACCAAGCGGGGAGAGCCGTTACCGATCAATCAAGCGCTGAATCGACCGAGAGCCAAGCTTGGTCTCGATCTTACAGCATGGATGGCGATCGTATTCGTCTGCGTAACGGTTTTCCTCGTAGGGTTTCGCCTGCTGGCGATGGTCGCCTTTCCCACGCTTGCCGTGAGTGCATGGCTCATCGTCCGTAAACACCCGAAGATGTTCCAACTGTGGGGCCTCAGCCTCAACCAGAAGTCTTATTATGACCCGCGCAAACAGTGAGCAACACAAAAACACACCGTGGTTCGCCAAGGCCGGAGCTGCGTGCAGCATCGTTCCGATTTCGCGCTTCGTCGGCCCGAATGTCTTTGCACTTAAGGGTGGCGGATACGGATGCCTATTCTCTTTGACTGGCATCGACGAAGAGGGTTTGACCGATCAGGAACTAGATGCGCGGATGCGGTCAATTGAGGGAGCACTACGTGGGCTGCCTGAAGGCTCGTGCCTGTATCAATATGCGCGTGTCATGTCGGGATTTGAGCTGCCCCGTCAGAGCACGTATGCGAACCCCGCGACGCAAGTATTCGTAGACGACCGGCTTACGTTCCTTGAGAAGACGGCGGCCTTCCGCCGCATCGATCTCCATTGGTGCCTCACGCTGGAGCCGTCGAAGGCCAAAGCGTTTGAGCGCGAGCCGCAGGAGAACACCGCAGACACCTCGCGCATGTTGGCCGAGCTTCAGAAGACGGCAGCCATCCTTGAAAGCCATCTCGGCAGGGCACTTGGATTGCGCCTTCTGCCGAAGAATGATGTCTTTCAGTTTTTCAGCTATCTCTTCAACCTTGAGGATTGGGCGAGTGACGACCAGCTCCGCAGCGATACCGGCGTAGACCGCCAGATCGTGAAGAACCCGGTTGCGTGGCACAGCGACTACCTGCAAATCGGCAAACGCCATGTGCAAATGTTCTCTCTGAAAACGACGCCCGAAGCATCGAGGCCGTGCCAGTTCTCCAGCCTGCTCACGCTCGATTGCGACAGCGTCTTGTGCTCGACATGGCGCGTGAAGTCCGCAACCGCGGCCCGTAGCGAGATCGACGCTCAGGAGAAGTTCATCTCATTTTTCAAGGTAGGTGTGCTGACTCGCGTGATGAGTGGGCGGGATACCGCCTCACTCGAAACCGGGGCTGGTGCGAAGGCCGCTAATAGCAACGTCGATGACTTGAGCCAGGTCATCCGCGAGCTGGATAAGAAGGCGCAGGGCGAGTACGCCCTCCGCTTGCTGCTGGCCGCACGCAGCGCGGAGCAGCTACGCGACACCGTCCCGGCTGTGCATCGGATCTTCGTCGATGCCCGCGCTCAAGTGATGGAAGAGACCCTTGGCAACCTCTCCGCGTTCTATGCGATGTTCCCAGGCAATCACAAGTTCAACGTCTTCCCGCTGTGGCTTGCGGAGGATCACCATGCCCGGCTCTCCTCTGTGTTCGCTCCCCACATCGGACATCCGCATTCCGAGGACTTGGACTCGGAGTACCTGAATATCTTCGAGACGCGTACCCGGACACCTTTCTTTCAGGATGTGTACGTCGATGGCGTGAGGGTCATGCTTATCATCGGGCCTACGGGGACCGGCAAGTCGGTTCATGGGAACCAGATCATCGCTCTTGAGCAGAAATACGGCGGTTTTACCTACATTTTCGACATCGGAGGCAGCTACGAGAGCGTTGTCGAATTATACGGCGGGCGGGTTGACCGAGTGGGTAAAGACGGCCCGCGCGTCAATCCATTCGCACTGGAGCCGACCGAGAGCAACATCAAGTTCCTGTATTCCTTTGTGAAGCTCCTGCTCACCAACGGTGGCGCGGAGCTGGAACCTGAAGACGACGATGTGATCCATAAGGCCGTGCAGGATATGTACCTGCTCGATCAGGAGAACCGGCGTCTGTCGAATCTCTTCCTGCCTAAAAAGCTCGACCGCTACATGTCGAAGTGGGTTGGCAAAGGCATTTATAACGCTGTCTTCGACAACGTAGAAGACAGCCTCTCGCTCTCCCGCCTGCAATGCTTCGACTTCCAGGGAGTGAACAAGGAGCAGTACGCCGACCTGATAGAGCCTCTGATGGTGTGGCTATTGCGGCGGATTAACGACGTGCTCTACAACCCCGTCAATCTCGGTGTGCCCAAACACATCCTCATCGAAGAAATCTTCTCTTCGATGAAGAACAAGCAGTTATTGGATGGTGCGCTTGCTTCGATTAAGACGGTTCGCAAGAATCTTGGCGGCGTCACCATGATTGGTCAGTCTGCGGATGACTTAGGCGCGAACGCCGACAGCATCGTAAACTCCTGCACTTCCTTCCTCTTCCTGAAAGACGCAACGTTCAATCGGAAGCGGTACGCCGAGCTGTTCAAGATGACGGAACAGCAGCTCGCTCTCTTCGAGAGCTTGCAGGATCGCGAAGGTCTATACATGCGACGTGACGGCCTCACCAAAGTGGTGACGCTCAATCTCGACAGCCGAAGCTATGCGACGTTCTCCACTAAACCCAAGGACCGGGTACGCCGGTCGAAACTCATCGCCAAGTACGGACTCACCGAGGGCATCACGCGGTTCGCCCAAGGTGAGTCCGCTTAACCCGAAAGGACCAGAGCAATGAAACCACCCATCCTCATCATCGTTACCGCTGGCCTAACGTTGACCGCAAGCATTGCCTCTGCGTCCGGCCCGACGACACCCGAGCAGAAGCACCTTCAGCCCAACGCGCCGCGCACCATCACCGTGTCCGAGACGGACACGCCCCCTGTGGTTCGTGCCGGTTTACTGCAGTCGACGTTGATCCTGCTTCCAGATCAGGAGAAAGTTGCGAACGTCTTTGCCGGTGACACCGTGGATTGGGTGTTTGATGGCGGCCATGTCGCCAGCCGCTTCATCAGCATCAAGCCGAAAGTTGCGGGTGGTACGACGGACGTTCACATCGTCTCCGATCACGGCAACGAGTACACCTTGCAGTTGCGGGAAGTCTCCGGCGATGACGATCCCCACTTCGACTCCAAAATCTTCATCGCTCCAGGCGACAAAGCTGCAAAGGACAGGCTGATCGAGATGCCTGTCTTCGTTCCCGCAGCCGAACTGGACAAGGTGAAGCAGGAAGCGGTCGCCGCGCAGGCTGCCCAGGCCGCAACGCTGAAAGCGGAAAAGACGCAGGAAGAGGCGTACCGCAGCCAGTATCCCGGCTCGCTTCACTTTGACTACACATGGGATAAGTCGAAGGGCAAAGAGCTTGGCTTGCAGGCGATATGGCGCGACGACAAGTTCACCTATCTGCGCGGTCAATTTCAAGAGACGCCTGCTCTCTACGAGGTCAAAGATAAAAAGCCGTCGCTCATCAACTTTGATTTCGCCAATGGCCTCTATACCGTTCCGAAGCAGTTGGAGAACGGCTACCTCGCCATCGGCAAGCAGAAGGTTGAATTTCACCTCACCGAGGAAGCGAGGTAGCCATGCCGGAACCGAATCAGAATGCCCCTGCAACCGTACCGGAACAACCCGAGGCAAAGCCTCCCGTGCGGAAAAGTATGCCGATCGTCATTGCCCTGGTCGTCATCATCGGCCTTATCGGTATCGCCAATCTGTCCAGCTTGCTGAGCGGCAGCAAGAAGAATGCTCCGGCCAGCGCCATGCCGATGCGTCCCGCAGCGCCGAACGCTCAGCAAGTGAACAGCTTTGAGTCGCAGCAGCAGTTGCAGGCGCAGCGTGACGCCGAAGCGCGGCAGCATCAACAGGAACTTAACGCCGCGCTCCAGCAGCTACAGCAGACGGAGGGTGCGCCCGGCCCGGAGGCCGCTGGCGCGCCGCCGATGACCGCAGCGCAGCGTTCAGCGATCTATGGTGACAGCCCAAATGCACCGCAGCGTACCTCAAATGTGCCGCAGGCTCAGGCCGAGGCTAAGCAGAAGCAGCTCGCCAAAGAGAAACAACAACAGGACGCGATTAACAGCGATACCGTTGCGATTGATTTTCAACGCACGACTCCCGCTGCCGCCGTCGCCAGCACATCAGAGGCCACGCAAGGGGCGGCTACTTCCGCAATCGGCGGCGCGGCACCGTCCAAACTTGCCTCTGTCGAGGCGAAGGCTGACAGCAAGAGCAACGCGATGGCCGGGTACAACTTCGATACCTACGATGGTCGCTTGTATCGCATCTTCGAGGGTACGGTGCTTGAGGGTGTCGTCACCAATCACATCGACGGTGGTTTCAGCGGCCCCATCATGGTATCGCTCACGACCGACCTCTACTCCCACGACCACCAACAGCTTCTCTTGCCGCAAGGGACGCGCCTACTTGGTGATGTGCAGAGCGTGGGCAATGCACAACAGCGCAAGATGTTCGTCACCTTCCATCGCGCCATCTGCCCGGATGGGTTCTCTCTGGAGTTTGCCAAATACATCGGCTTGGACCAGATTGGCACTGCTGGCCTTGCAACCAAGGTGAACCACGGCTATTTGCAAGCATTCGCCGCCGCCGCCGCTATCGGCGGCTTGGGCGGACTCGCGCAGATCGGCAACAACGGCAGCATCCTTGACCCTTCGGCCGAGATTCGCAATGGGATCTCCGGGCAGTCTGCCGTCGAGGGCGAGCAGGTGCTCAATCACTTTCTCGACCGGCTGCCCATCATCACGCTCAAGGAAGGTTCGCGTGCCCGCGTGTATATCGGCACCGATCTTTTGATTCCGTCCTACGCGGAGCATCGCGTCGATCCCACGTTATAGAGAGGAGCATTGCGATGAATGACCGATATGAACATCTGCTCCGCAAGTCGCGTGACGCCAAGCGCGGAGGGCGTGACGCATGGGCTGTGCAATCTACCGGCGAACGGGTTGCCGTGGCACTTGTCCTCAATAATGCCCATTGGCTCGCAGAGATGGGATACACGCTTTCCGAAGCCATCGAGCGCAGTGGCATGGAGTGGGTTGCAAACATTCCGCAGGTCGCTCGCCAGCTTACAGAGGAGGAATGACAGCCATGCAGATACTTCCGTTCCATCGCTTCTATCAAGTCTCAGGAATCATTGCCGCCGTTGTGCTTGCTCTCCTGCTCATTGGGACAGCTACCGGCAGAGACGCACTCGCGTGGATTTACCTCCAGGCCACTGACGCGATTACAAACGCAACACACATCCACATATTTTCCCTGGACAGGATCGATCCTATCTGTCCGCAGTGCATGTAATCACCAACCGCAGGAGGCTTTATGAAAGTCACATTGACCAACCGTCGCAAATGGCTCATCGGGACAGGCGCGGCATTGCTCCTCACGGCAACGCCGAGCTTTGCCTTGTTCGGCCTCGGAGATATCGTCTTCGATCCCACCAGCTATGCAAGTCTGGTGCAACAACTCACCATGCTCCAGATGCAGTACAGCATGATCAAAAACAACCTCACCCATTTCTCGTTAAAGCAGCAGTGGCAGACGACGCTCTTTTCTTTGGAGAACGTCAACGTAACCGACCTTTTTGGTGAGACGGCGGGGATGAACACTGCGCTCAATACCAATTCACCCTCCGCATCGAGCACGGCATGGAAGGCGGCCACAATCACGATGGACGGCAGTGCGCCGTCCTATCTCGCCGGCCAGTCTCTCGGCAGCGCTCGCACGTCGCAGCTTGCTTTGATTGAGACCTCCGATGCAGTTTCCCCCGATTGCCTTACCGCCGTGGGCCAGTACCGAGGCGACAGGGCTGCGAACGCCACAGCCAACAACTCGCTATTGTCGCAACAGTTTGACAGCAGCGACGCGACTAACAGCGAAGTTCAACAGCTTAATCTTCTCAACGCGGCGGAGGCCCAGAGGATGGCAGAGATGCAGTCGCAAGGCACCTTGCAGGCTTGCCTAGCGTCGCAGATGACGATTGCCAACATGGAGCGACGGAACGCCGCCGTCGAAGACCTCAACACCGCCGTTGCCGTGCAGCAGCAGCGTTCGGCCAACGACACCAGTGCCGCCAGTGAAGGCAGCACCTGGGCCAACTACCTGCCATAAAGGAGACCGCAATGCTGAAAGCGATCAACACGAAAATCCTTCTCGCCATCCTCGCGGCTCTCGTCGCCATCGGAGGCGCGTTGACCTACCAGCGGCACGAGGCGGCAAAAGCCGCCGCTGCCGCCGCCAAAGCCGCGGCGATTCTTCAGCAACAGCAGAAGGAGGCCGAGGATCGAAGGGCCGAAGACGAGGCGTTCCGGCAGCGTGTGGAAGCGGACAAGAAGAAGCACAATTCCGCTGCTGCCCACGAAGGCAAGACTT